>NZ_JAELTX010000139.1 GCF_016429065.1 Pedobacter sp. ASV17 | reverse complement strand
TGGAAACCCAACGATGAGACACTGAAATTGACATTGCGTATGCCCAAATCGTTTTCTTTGCCATTATGGTCTACTTGTATCAATTGGTAGTAATTGTTTCCTTCTAGGGGTAGTTTATCAGTAAAGTTATACGTGTTTACTCCGCTTGCTAGGGCTACTGAAGCTACTTCTCCAATTTTGGTAAATAGTCCGTTATCGCCACTACGGTAAATATGGAAACCCCTGTTGTTGATCTCCACAAGCGTTCGCCATTGTAGTTTGACATAATTGGCATCTACTTTTGCGGTATAGGCCACTAAAGTTACTGGCAAAGGCGACTCTACTATAATTAATGGCCATGCAACAGCCGTTGCGGCATTGTAGTTGGTGTTACCAGCTTGGCTGGCCGTAATATCAACCGTTCCCGCGCCTTTTATTTTTACTTTCCATTGGTTGTTGTTCACATCTTGATAAACTTCGGCAATGGCAATATTGCTGCTGGTATAGCTTACGGCCAGGCCGCTGCTTGTTGCTGCGGTTAATGTAAAGTCGGTATCGGTGACGGTTTTAGGATCCAAAGCCGCAAAAATGATGCTTTGGTTGGCCTTTACCACGGTTAATGTAAGTGTAATACTGTTAGCAGTGTAACCTGCCGTTGCTGCTTGGCTTGCAGTAATGGTTGTTGCCCCAGTTCCAACAATGGTAACGGTATTTCCGTTAATAAGGGCAACGTTGAGGTCGCTGCTGGTGTAGCTGAAATTTCCGTCGCTGTTACTTGTAGGTGGGGTAAGTGTAAAGTTGGCATCGCCAAAAGTTTTGCTGATATTGGCAAAGTTGGAAAGTACAGTAGCTTGTTGTCCTTGATATTCGTAGGCTCCCATATCTATGGTTTGATCAAATAGACGCCCGTTGCCCGATAAATCTTTATCATTGGCCAAACTTATTCCAGTACCCGTATAAAGCACATTACTGCCACCACCAATTGCAGGACTTTGGTAATGTAATCCATAATTTCCACTTAGTATAGGGGCCGAAGCATAAGCCGTAGGGCCTAAAAACAATGGGTTTGTATCCAAGTTTCCAGTACCCGCAAAGCCTTCCTGTATTGAGCTGTAGCTTACTGTGCTTACACCGTTAACCGTATAATAAACTTTTATTCTTGCGTTATAAACATAAGAATCTACGGTTGTTCTTGGTGATCCTGTAGCGCTAGAAGTAACCATAATAATTACACCAAAATTGGTTAAATTAATGTCGGCAGCAGTGAATGGAGCACTAGTACCGGTACCATTACTAGTAGTACCCCACAGGTCGGTGCTGGAACCATAGGTGGCCGTAGTTCGCGTTGTTGGCCAGTTATCGCTAATATTGGCACGATTGGCAGGGGTTAAAGTGTTTCTCACTATCCGAACACTAAAGTCTCTTGAGTAGTTGTCGTTTGTATCGTGGGAAGCTGCTCTATCGATTTCTACCTCAATACCTAATATTGTTGCACTAAGAGGTATGTTATAGTTAAAGCCCCTTAATGCTAAATTTTGGCTAGTTGATGAGGTACTTGTTGCTGTATAAGAACTGTTAGCGTAGCTGTTATCGGCCGTAAATGCATTATTTGGATTGTTCCAGGTGTTGCCACTGCTATTCACTAATGATACTGTTGGACTTCGATACGCAATTGGTGTAGAATAGGTAGATTGTTCTTTTATGCCCTTACTGTTGCCGTATACCAGCGAATTACTAATTTCGGATGGGGTAACATCATTATATAGCGCAGCACTTTGGTTACCTGTTGCGTTATTGCCACTAACGGTAATATTTAAAAATTTAGGCGTAGAATAGTAGTTGTAAATGGCTGCACCACTAGCATTTCCCAATGTTTTATTTCCAGTAAACAATGTGTTTACAACTAATGGCGAAGCTAAATAATTATAAAGCCCTGCGCCGCTGTTATCTGCGGTAGAAACGTGTCCGGAGAGCGTACAATTGCTGATTTTTAGAGAAGACTCCTGATTGTAGATGCCTGCTCCCTTATCTTGATAAATGGTTTGCCCACCTACCGTAATGGTACTTGCCATGTTGGCGTTGCCACCGGTAATGGTAAACCAATCTAATATGGTTGTTGCTGGGTTTCTTACACTCACTACAACGTGGTTTACGTTATCGGTATTAGCGGTAATGGTGGTATTTGTTTCATCATCGCCATTGATATCTCCGCTAAGTATACTTTTATTGGCTGCTTGTTTTAAGTCTCTTTCGGCAGGCGTATTTTCTGTACCCGCAAAACCGCCATAAAGTTGTACGTTGTTTACCATTACAAATGCATTATTTCTGCTCCCATCAGTTGTGAAACTGGCATCGGCCGCATTATACATTGGTTTGTAAGTACCTTTGGCTACATAAATTTTTAATGGATTGGCGGTGGTAAAATTATTTTGCTGCCTAGCCCATTTTAAGGCGTGGGCTAAATCTGGAATGGCATTTGCCCAATTACTGCCGGTACCATTACCACTTGATACATTTTTGTTTACCCAAAGAACATTATTAGTGTTAGGTTCTGCATCGGGCAGGTAAGTACTTTCAAAGGCTCCAATATCTATAGCCACTTTTTGTAAACGATCGTTTCCTGCTAAATCTTTATCTGTATTTAAATTGGAATAGGTTGCATAAAGTGTGTTGCTGCCCTTGTTAATTGCAGGACTTCTATCTTTTAACGTAAAATCGCCATTGGTAGCATCGGTAAATATTTGAGCGGCAGTAAAACCGGCAGTATTTAAGTTGTTGTTAGTGGTAGCTGTATTTCCCGTGATCAGGTTGTAGTTCCAATTAATAATACTGGGAACTATGCTTGCAGTTAGCACTTTATCTGTGCCAATCAAAGTTCCGCTATTGTTCCAAAAAATAGAGTTATTAATGTTGAGCTCACCATCGTCTACGTGTATGGAGGAATATCCATTATTGTTATTGCCATAAACGGTGCAATTTTGCATTACTGCGCCATCACTGCCATTACGATGAAATATTACAGCACCTCTTAATGCGTTGTTGCCTACAAACAAAGTATTGTAAATTTTGGGTAATTCTACCAGATTAAGATGTGTGGCGACCCAATTATAAATAGCACCTCCATAGCCTGATGAGGCGTTGTTTTTAAAAGTGCAGTTAGATATGATTGTATTTGATGAGTAATTAAGGATAGCGGCTGCATCTTGTGCAGAATTTTCAATAAAACTAACGTTGTGTACACGTAGGTTTACCGCAAAAACGTTGGACATAGCACCTCCGGAAGTTGCATAATTTTTGCTAAAAGTACTGTTGCTGATTTGAAGTGGCGGAGGGCTAATTATAGTTGAATTATCGATATATATTGCACCACCTTCACCAGGAGAAAGGCTGCTGCCGGCAGTATTGTTAGTTATATTTAGGTTACTTAATGTTGGCGAAGAAGTATGTATATGCATAGCACCACCTCTGGAGTCATATATCAAATGCCCTCCAAATATTCCATTGCCTCCTCCGCCACCATTTGCATTTGCTCCAGTAATGGTAAAGCCGTTAAGTTCGGCAGTGCCCACGTCATTAACCGAAACAATAATATGGTAAGCATTATCTTGCTTGCTGTTATGCGTAGGTGCTTGACTGCCTGTGATAGTAGGGTCGTCATTATCATTTAAATCTCCACTTAAAATACTTTTGTTGGCACTTAATGTTAAATCGCGTTGTGAAAGTGTAGATTCCGTGCCCGCAAACCCACCGTAAATTTTTACGTTAGCCACTAACAGAAAGGCATTAAGGCGTCCACCAGGGATTCCAAAATCAGTGTCTTGAGCACGGTATAGAGGTTTATAAGTACCGCCAGAAACCCATATTTGCAGTATATTGGTGTTGTTTTTAGTAGCTATAAGGGCATCCGCCAATTCGGTAATGGCATTTGCCCAACTATTGCCACTGCCATCACCGCCCGCAACGTTCTTGTTTACATAAACAATACCAGCCGGATTGGGGACCTGGGCAAGTGCTGTATAATGAAATCCTAATATCAGGGTTATAAATAAAACAGATTTGATAATTTTTTTTTTCATTTTGTTTGGCTTTCATAGGAGCCAAACATTTACCTAAAGTATGCTGAGCTTATATCTGCGCAAATTAGAACAAAGACCTTATTTTTGGATTTTATGGAGGGGTACAATTTAGGATACAATTCTTCAGGTTGTTTTAAAATCAGTTTTTTAATTTTTTTTGTGATTTTGTTTAAGGGTGTATCTTCATTCAAGTCTATTTTTTTACATCCATTACAGCTTGTTAAACGAGAAAGATATAAACGGTATTCTAAATGTTACGCTTGGTTATTTCCACTAAACGGCAAATTTTGTTTTATTTGGATATAACTAAAGCCTCTGATAAAAGTAACAATGTTAATGCTAATAGCCCAACAGCTATAGGGGTTGTGTAATTTTGCGACATGATGATTGCAGTGAAAAAATATGTATGGTTGTTGTTGGTGGTAGCGCTTTTTGCATGTAATCGTGATGCACAAGTGAGGGAAATCCCTGTAAACGACTTTTTTAAAACCCAAGATCGGGCCTTGTATCGTCTATCTCCCAATGGGAAATACCTTTCTTATTTGACGCTTAAAGATAAAAAGCAACACCTGGTGGTAGAGGATTTGGAAAAAGGGAGCATCACCGAAATTTCAAAACTTGAAGAACGTAACATCAATTTTTATTGCTGGGTAAGTAATGATGAGCTGATTTACTATAAAGAAAAAGAAGGCAGTAGGTTTCAAACCGACTTATACATTGTAAACAAAAACGGCACCCAAGAGCGTATTTTAAGTAACGATGGCAAAAGCAAAGTGCGTTTGTTGGAAGATCAACTGATAGAAGATAAGTTTCTATTGGTAAGCAGTAACAAGCGAGATTCTACTGTTTTTGACGTTTATAAGCTGAACGTACGCGATGGACAGATGATTGTGGCAGCCAAAAACCCAGGTAATTTTACCGATTGGCTAACAGATAGTAAAGGTAAGTTGCGAATGGCCATTTCAACCGATGGCGTAAACGAATCTGTTTGGTACCGTGAGAATGAAGCCAGACCATTTCAAAAAATCATTACCAATAACTTTAAAACCACGCTGTGGCCTGTAGCTTTTTCAGAAAGTAAGCCCAATACCATTTATGCCATCTCTAACGTAAACAGGGATAAAAATGCCTTAGTAGAAATTGACTGTATCACCGGAAAGGAAAAAAATGTACTGTTTGCAGAAGACACCTTAAATGTGGTAGAGGCACAATACTCTAAACGCCGTGGCAAAATGGATTTTGTAGTGTACGAAACCTGGAAAAAAGAAAAGCATTATTTGAGCGATGATGCTAAAAAGCTTTATCAAGGATTGGAAAAATTAATTCCAGATGCCGAATCAAAAATTATCCATCAAGATAAAAACGAACAACATTTTATTGTAAGAACTTTTACCGACCGTAGTCCAGGCTCTTACTACCTTTATAATTCGGAGAGTAATTCACTAAAAAAATTGAGCGATATTAATCCTTCCATTAAAGAGGATGAAATGTGCGAAATGAAACCTATCAGCTATATCACTAGCGACGGTTTTAAAATCAACGGCTACTTGACCTTACCACTAGGTGTACAGCCCGAAAATTTACCCGTAGTGGTGATGCCTCATAATGGCCCAGGTCAGCGTAATTCATGGGGTTTCAACGCCGATGTGCAATTTTTGGCCAATAGAGGTTATGCAGTGCTGCAGGTTAACTACAGAGGATCTACCGGTTACGGTAAGGAATTTTATGCCGCAGGTTTTAAACAATGGGGACAAAAAATACAGCAAGACATAGATGCTGGAGTACATTGGCTCATTAAACAAAAAATAGCCGATCCACAACGTGTAGCCATTTATGGTTATGGCTTTGGAGGACTTATTGCAATTAACAGTGCTGTAAACAATGGAAAGTTGTATAAATGTGCAGGCTCAAGTACTGGCATATTAAACCTTTTCAGTTATCTGAAAGCAATTCCACCGTTTTTAACGTCTAACCTTCAAATGTATTACGAAATTGTAGGTAACCCAGATAAAGATGCGGAATACATGAGACAGGCTTCTCCGGTTTTTCATGCCGATAAAATAAATATTCCCATATTCATTACGCAAAATACCAAAGATCCAAGGATCAATGGCAATGATGCGGTACAGTTTGTGAAGGAGCTTAAAAAGCTAAACCTACCGGTAACCTATATGGAGAAAGAAGACAGTAAATCGCCGTTGAATAGAGAAGAAGCCCGCAAAAAATCATACGCTGCACTTGAACTTTTTTTACAAGGTAATTTAAAAAAGCGCTAATTCATGGCCATGGAGTCTGTTAAAGAAAGCGGTTACCGTAAAAACTTTTCCCTAATCGTTGCATTTATCGGCCTAATATCGGTATTGTTTGTCCTGTCGTTGTTTTTGGCGTTCAATTTCAGTAAAAAGAAGATCGAGGGTGACTTTATTTCGGCAAAAACGAATGTACTGGAAGAAAGCATCAAACCCTATAATGATTTCTTTTCAAATAAACTGCCCGAAATTTCTTATTACAATGGTTTCCTTGATTCGGCTACAGCTGCCAAGTTTGTAGATACGATTTTACTTAAATATCCTTTTGTTAAAAAGGTAGTTTTCTTTGATGCCGAGGTACGTAACATGCGTTACGAGGATAACGGACTAAACGTTGGGGAGTTTTCGGTAGGGATGAAAAATGCCTATCAATTTGGGACCTATATTCCAGAAGATTCAGTGAAGATTTTTGGGCCAAATGCAGTACAAAGCAATGCTACTTTAGAGAGTTTTAATGAGCTGGCTTTAAAGCTTTATACTTTTGTAAATAAGCTTGATACTACCAGAACACCAACACAAGAGGAGCTGTTTAACATTTTCTCCAATATCAAACATAACCGGATAGATTATTTCAATATCCCACGTTTTGAGGATTTGAAGATTTACAAGCAGATGATTACCAAAAAGCTGCCATCTGAACCGGTATATCAGCAGGACATGCTTTCTTTTGAACTTGATCCCATGAAGATCAAAATCAAGAATAACCGTCCATTGCTTTACCAGTCGGTACGTATTGAGCCTATTACCTACGATCCTTTGGAAACTTCTTCTGAATATGAAACAGGAGAGATTACCTTGGGTGGTCCTTTTTCTGCTTATAAATTGTATTTCATCTCTGCCAAATCTTTTATTAAGAAAGAGATTTTTGGCTACTTTTTTCCCATTGCGGCGCTGATATTAATTTTTTACGGACTGTTATTGCTAGTTGCCTTTTTGATCTATCGTAACCTGAACATCAACCATAAAATGTTTAAGCTGCAATATGATTTTTTGACTAACCTAACGCATGAATTTAAAACACCCGTTAGCGTCATTAAAATTGCGGGCAATAACATTAAAAGCGCTGCAAGTATTTCCGAAAGAGAACAAAAGCTATACGGTAAAATATTGGATGAAGAAGCCGATAAGTTGAATGGTTTGATGAATAAGTTATTGGCTTTTACCCAAATTGAAAACAAGGCCATTAAGCTCAATGAAGATCGTGTGGATATCGTTGAATTTATTGAAAGTACCATTGATGTCCATCAGCTTAAGCATCCCGATTTTAAGTTGACTTATGAGGTGACCGACTTTACACATTTTGTTACAGACCCTGTGCTATTGGGTAGTTTGTTTGATAACTTGGCAGAAAACGCCTATAAATATTCACCTCCCAACAGAAAGCAATTGCACATTACTGCCAGGTTAATTAAGGATAAAGTAGTTTTACGTTTCAAAGATGCAGGGATTGGTATTCCAGCGTCGGAAATTAACAATATCTTTAAGAAATTTTATAGGATTCAAAATCAGTATAACCAAGCGGGAAGTGTGGGCTTAGGTTTGGCTTTTTGTAAGGAACTTGTTAATTTTATGAAAGGTGAAATTAGTGTGCGCAGTGTGGTAGACAAAGGCACCGAATTTAAAATCGTATTACCTTATAATAACTAAATGTTGAATGTTTTAACGTTGTAATGTTGCCCACCAACTTTTCAACTTTTCAACCAACCAACTTTAAAACAATAAATTATGTCAAAAGATATTAAAATACTAATTGTTGAAGACGATGAAAACTTACGTTTTTTAGTAGTTCATCGACTAAAGAATGAGGGGTATCAGGTTTTGGAAGAAGGTGACGGCCTAGCGGCAGTACAAACCATCAGCACTGAAAAACCTGACATTGTGCTTTTAGATTGGATGTTGCCTGGAAAAGAAGGTTCTGAAGTTTGCGAAGAAGTACGTAAGCAAGGCTTTGAAGGGCTTATTATCATGATGACAGCTAAAGCGCAAGACGTGGATAAAATAGATGCCTATCAATTTGGGGCATCAGACTATGTTACTAAACCATTCAATATGGATGTTTTGGTAGCCATGTTAGAAAGCAAGGTGAAGTTTTTATTACATGCTGATCGGTCGGAAATACACCGTTTCGGCAATATGGAGCACCATCCAAATATCCACACGCTTTTCCGTGACGGTAAGAAAATAGAATTGACCATTTTGGAAAACAGGATATTGCTTTATTTCCTTCGTAATCCTAACCAAGTCATCAGCAGAGAAGACTTGATGTTGGAAGTGTGGGGCTATAACTCAGACGTGAACACACGTACCTTAGATATGCACATTGTACGCTTGCGTAAGAAAATAGAAGCCAATGCTGATAATCCGCAATTACTACAAACCGTAAGAGGCGTAGGTTACCGCTTTAATGCTGGATAATTTTTTTATAGCACTGTCTGTCCCCTCGCCTTTTTAAGGAGAGGGTTAGGGAGAGGTTTGAATTAAAACACCCTCTCTCCGCTGTTTGTAAGATACTAAACTGGACCCTTTGCGTCATTGTGAGGTACAACCAGTTCCTAAACTTCGGAAAAACACTCTTAAAGCATAATGTAATAAGAAATTTAGGAGTTGTAAGATTGCTTCGTGCCTCGCAATGACGTACCTTTTAATTCTCTCTCCGCTTTGCGATTTCTCTTTGGTAAGTCGATAAGGAGGATTAATGCCGCTATGTGTCTATGTGGTTTTTAGTAACCTATCCCTAAAACACTAAAAAGCCATCGATCCAATCCAACTGAATAGAATCAGGATAAGGTATTGCAATAACATAGTGCCATCTAAATAAAAGAAATAATAGTACTCGTTTCTTTTAAAATTAGATTTAAAGATGAGCCAGCCCGTAAGCAATATGGTTAAGGTAAGTCCTATCACATCCAGATTAATGTCTTTTGTAAATAATACCAATAGCAATAGGTAAATTGCCAATAAGGCCTGACAAAAAATCCAGGCTTTTTTTTCGCCTAGAATTACTGGAATGGTTTTAAGCTCGTAAAGTTTGTCCTGGAATAAATCTCTGATATCAAAGGGAATGGTAATCGCACAAATGAAAAGGAATCTTTTAGCTACTAACAATACCGTTTCGCTCAAAGGAACTTGAATTTGATGTAAGCTTTCTAGTTCAACAATGGGTAGCAGTACGCAACTGCTTGCCCAAACAAAAGAAATAAGGAACAGCTTAATGCCTGGAATATTGCGCAGGCCTATTTTCTTCTGGTTAAAGCTTAAGAAAGGAATGTTATAGGCCACCGAGAGCAAGCCCACAAATACCATCAGCAACTTGGATTCGAAGCTAAGGTAAAGCAAGCCCAAAGGAATCAAGCAGAGCGCAGAAATAAGCGTGGTGGAAATAGTGAACCTGTGATGGGCGAAAATCCATCTTACACGCTTAAATGGAGAATTTTGGGGAACTTTTGGTTTAGATAGCAATACCGCTAAATTGTAGATCAACAAAGTGGAGAAAAACAAAAAAGCCAGCACATGCTCACTAGGCTTTGCTTTGAGCAAATGATAGGTGACCAAACCTTGAGCTACCGCACAAATAGCAATAAAAAAATTGCTGAACAGCAAAAAATCAAGAATGGATAAACCTATTTTTCGAATCATTAATTTTTAGTTATAAGTTACAGGCTATAAGTTACGTGATGGCACACAACTCAAACCCCATAACAAGCAATACCTAAGCCTTGCTTAACGTAAATATCGTGATTTCTGGCAAAATACCTACACGGCCAGGATAGCCCAAAAAGCCATATCCAACATTTACATACAATTGTTGTTGCTGTTCGGCATATAGACCTGCCCATTCTTTGTAGATATACTGAATAGGACTCCATTGCGTTTCTTTTAACCTTACACCAAATTGCATCCCGTGTGTATGGCCACTAAACATGGCATCTATTTGCGGATATTTTTGTAATACCTCTCCACGCCAATGTGATGGATCGTGTGAAAGCAATAGTTTTACAGGTAAATCGTCGGTGTTTTGAGTAGCCAACTCCATTTTGCCATACTTTGGAAAACGGCCCATCCCCCAGTTCTCAATACCGAGGATACCTATTTCTTCGCCATCAACTTTCAATCTACGGTGCTCATTCATTAAAAGGTCCCAGCCCATAATTTTATGAGTGGCAATCATATCCTGTAGGTTCTTTACTTTGGCTGGAGAGCTGCCTCTGCCAAAATGATAATCGCCATAGTCGTGGTTGCCCAATACCGAATAAACACCCAATGGTGCAGTAACTTTACTGAAAATATCTTGATAGTCCTTTACTTCGCTGGTAAGGTTGTTCACTAAATCGCCAGTGAAAAACACAAAATCAGGCTTTTCAGCTAAGAGCATTTCTACACCACCCTTTACCGCTGTTTTATTGTAAAAGCTTCCTGAGTGGATGTCCGAAACCTGAGCCATGGTAATGCCGTCAAAAGCACTAGGCAAATTTGGAAGCTTTAGGTTTACTCTTCTGATCTGATAATCGTAAGCGCCAGAAATAATGCCCCAGCTTAAGGAACTTAAAGGCACAGCGCCTGCGATTAAACCCGCTTTTACCAAAAATGAAGAACGACTGATAGGTTCACCAGCAATAGTTTCTTTTGCCGCTTCAACAGGTTTTTTACGTTTTAGTAATCTTTTAAATTTAATCACTAAACGTCTCAGATCATCTATCAATAAGAAAGGTAACATGACGGCTTTACTGGCCGTAAGTAGAAAGAATGCAACTAGAATAATGGCTCTGACTGTTAGGAATAGGTTGAGATAGATGGCGCAAAATACGCCTATAATCAAACTGATGTTCACTATCCACCAGGCTCTTTTAAAGAATTTTTTGGTGCTTTGTTTCCAGTTTTTAAATACAGCTAATATGGCATTGTAGCAATAAATGTCAAATAAGATGACGATAAAGCAAAGTACCGTAAGAAATATTGTTCGTCCCATAAGGGGTAAAGTTAATGAGTTTGAGTGTTTAGATGAATGAAGTTTTCAAATGTTTCGTTGGCCTTGCCATATCTGTGTCATACTACGGACTAGTGAAGACTTACTAGCTTTCCGTCATTTCGACCGAAAGGGAGAAATCTAGCAATTTGTTATTGGGTGTTAGATTTCTCTCTCGCTTCGCTGCGATCGAAATGACGGCAGGTTGTCTAGCCAAAATCTTCCTCGTCTTTCGTCTATTTATACTTTTCGTCATCCAGATTCTTCGGTGTAAGTCTTTTAGCTTTCCGTCATTTCGACCGAAAGGGAGAAATCTAGCAATTTGTTATTGGGTGTTAGATTTCTCTCTCGCTTTGCTGCGATCGCAATGACTGCAGGTTGTCTAGCCAAAATCCTCCTCGTCTTTCGTCTATTTATACTTTTCGTTATCCAGATCCTTCGGTGTAAGTCTTTTAGCTTTCCGTCATTTCGACCTAAAGGGAGAAATCTAGCAATTTGTTATTGGGTGTTAGATTTCTCTCTCGCTTTGCTGCGTTCGAAATGACGGCAGGTTGTCTAGCCAAAATCTTCCTCGTCTTTTGTCTATTTATACTTTTCGTCATCCAGATCCTTTGGTGTAAGTCTTTCAGCTTTCCGTCATTTCGACCGAAAGGGAGAAATCTAGCAATTTGTTATTGGGTGTTAGATTTCTCTCTCGCTTTGCTGCGATCGCAATGACTGCAGGTTGTCTAGCCAAAATCTTCCTCGTCTTTTGTCTATTTATACTTTTCGTCATCCAGATCCTTTGGTGTAAGTCTTTCAGCTTTCCGTCATTTCGACCGAAAGGGAGAAATCTAGCAATTTGTT
>NZ_JAELTX010001020.1 GCF_016429065.1 Pedobacter sp. ASV17 | reverse complement strand
CCCCCCCCCCCCCCCCCCCCCCCCCCCCCCCCCCCCCCCCCCCCCCCCCCCCCCTTTTCAAGCAGAAGACGGCATACGCGATCTTGTAATTCGTCTCGTGGGCTCGGAGATGTGTATAAGAGACAGGAACAAGGACAAGCTAAATCCTTTATAATCTGCACCAACACGGAAGCCGTATTGATACCTGGGGGTTGTATTGCCCACAA
>NZ_JAELTX010000138.1 GCF_016429065.1 Pedobacter sp. ASV17 | reverse complement strand
CTACAAGGGCGATTGGATTGAACAAACGCTCGAATACATTAAAAAAACGCCTTAGGCATGAGCAAAAAAATATTAATTGTCGATGATTTACATCCTGTTTTTAAAGAACGTGCTACGGCATTAGGATATGTTGTTGACGATAGACCATTAATTACCCGAGAAGAAACACTTGCAGCCGTTGCTGATTACGAAGGCATTGCCGTAAGGACCAAATTTAGAATAGATCAAGAAATTTTTGAAGCAGCACCCAAGCTAGCATTTGTAGCCAGGGCTGGCGCAGGACTTGACAATATTGATGTTGACATTGCCAAGCAACGCAACATTGCCCTTTTGGCAGCTAATGAAGGGAATATGGATGCCGTTGGCGAACATGCCGTTGGCTTGCTGTTGTCGTTAATGAATAATTTTCGCCAAGCCGATTTGCAAATTAGGAATGGTGTTTGGGACCGCGAAGGCAATAGGGGCTACGAGCTAAAAGATAAAACCGTTGGCATTATTGGTTATGGGTTTATGGGACAAAGCTTTGCCCGCAAGCTATCGGGCTTTGGCGTAAATGTGCTGGCCTACGATAAATATAAAACCAACTTTAGCGATGCCTATGCTAGGGAAGTAAGTATGGAAGAAATTGTAAAGCATAGTGATGTGTTGAGCTTACATATTCCATTGACCAAAGAAACTAGGCAAATGGTTAATGACGAATACTTTTTTCACTTTAAGAAGCCCATCTTTTTCATCAATACCGCAAGGGGAGAAATTGTAAATACCCAAGCAGTGCTTAACAATATTGCTAATGGCAAAATTATAGGGGCTGGCTTAGATGTATTGGAAAACGAAAAATTTCCAGCTTTGGCAGCGCAACCTTGGTATGAGTCGCTGAAAACCAACGAGAAAGTGATTTTAACACCTCATGTGGGTGGCTGGACATTCGATTCCTATCGTAAAATTTCTGAAGTTTTAGCCCAGAAATTAGAGAATATGAATAGATAATTTGTTAAATTGGCACAAACAAAACAATTTAGACAAGTATAGGTAGAGAAACGATTTTTCGAAACCTGTACCTCTCGATTCGTATCTAATTATGGCTAAGCATCATATATACAAAACCAACTTGGTTTGGGTAGGTAACAAAGGTTCTGGTACAATGGATTATCGTTCGTACGATCGTGATTTTACCGTTGAGATTGAAGGTAAGATGCCCATTCAGGGTTCTTCTGATTCGGTTTTTTTAGGCGATAAATCTAAATACAATCCTGAAGATCTGCTGCTTTCCTCTGTATCCTCTTGCCACATGCTTTGGTATTTGCACCTATGTTCTAAAAACGGTATCGTAGTCATAGAATACACGGACAACGCAACAGGTACGATGACCGAAAATGCAGATGGCAGTGGTAAGTTCACCGAAATATTGTTGCAGCCGCAAGTGGTCATTTCAAAACCAGAAGACATTTCTTGGGCCAATTCTCTACATGCGGAGGCCAGTAGAATGTGCTTTATTGCCAGTTCGCTTAACTTCCCGGTAAAGCATCAAGCCAGCTGTACTGCCATAGGCAAATAGAAATTCACCTTTAAAATACCTAAAAAGGGGTATTGTGTAGGCTCGCCTAATCGTTCATATTTACTGGTATTTAAATATCAGTTACAGTATGAAAAGGACATTGTTTTTTCTGTTTTTTATTCTTGCCGCTTACGTAAAAGGCCAAATCCCTTATTTGGTAAAAGATGTATATGCTTCTGGGGCATCCGTATCTTCTGCCCCCACGTACACCATTCAAATTGGAGGAAGTTTATACTTTGTTGCCCGAGATGTTGTTAATGGAACCGAACTTTGGAAGAGCGACGGTACAGCTGCGGGAACCGTTTTGGTCAAAGATATTAGGCCAGGAAGTTTGGGGTCTGAACCACAATCGCTAACCAACGTAAATGGCACACTCTATTTTGCTGCAGATGATGGTGTAAACGGCTATGAACTATGGAAAAGTGATGGTACGGCTGCTGGAACGGTAATGGTAAAAGATATTAGGCCTGGTGTTTTTGGATATGTTCCTAGTTCATTAACCAATGTGAATGGCACGTTGTTTTTTGCCGCAGATGACGGGGTAAATGGTTTTGAACTATGGAAGAGCGATGGAACTGCTGCGGGCACCGTAATGGTAAAAGATGTGCTTACTGGAGGTAATTCGGGTGTCCCTCACTGGCTAACCAACGTTAATGGTACTTTGTTTTTTGTGGCTGATAATGGTATCAACGGCGATGAACTGTGGAAGAGTGACGGGACTACTGCTGGAACAATAATGTTAAAGGATATTTACGTAGGTAGTGTCACTAGTGATCCTAGAAATCTCTTGAATGTGAATGGAACGCTCTATTTTACAGCAAATAATAGTACTAACGGTATTGAACTTTGGAAGAGTAACGGCACTGCCGTGGGCACTGTTATGGTCAGTGATCTGAATGTTGGCTCAGGTAATTCAGATATAAGAAATTTGACTAATGTTAACGGAACCCTATACTTTGTTTTGGGGGTTGGATCTTTAGCGAGCAAAATAATGAAGAGTAATGGTACCGCAGCGGGAACGGTTACCGTTAAAGATTTCAGCTCTGAGAGTAGCCCTTATGGCTTAACCGCCAATGGAAGCAGCTTCTATTTTGCAATTAACAATAATACAGGTGAAGCCGAATTGTGGAAAAGCGACGGCACGACTGCTGGAACTACACTTGTCAAAAAAATATACAGTGGAAATTCTTTCATTCAGGCTTCTAATTTCTTTATGGTAGGTAGTGTACTCTATTTTTCTGCCGTTACCGATGTGAACAATGCGGAGCTATGGAAAAGCGATGGCACATTGGCGGGGACTGTAATGGTAAAAGATATTGCCCCTGGAAACGTAGCGTCGAGCCCTGCCTATTTAGCCGCACTTGGCACTAACTTGTATTTTTCTGCAAATGACGGTGTAAATGGCATAGAACTTTGGAAAAGTGATGGAACCAGTAGCGGAACCATTCTTTTAAAAGACATGTATATCGGTACAGGAAATTCAACTCCTTCCCAACTTACATTGGTGAATAATCAAGTTTTCATGGTCATGGATGATGGTGTTAACGGGAACGAGCTTTGGAAAACTGATGGGACCAATGCGGGAACTACCTTGGTAAAGGACATTTATGCGGGAATTGGTACCAGTACTTCTATAAATTTAATTAATGTTAACGGTATTTTGTATTTTTCATCAAATAATGGTCCCAATGGCACTGAACTTTGGAAAAGTGACGGAACCACAGCGGGTACTGTGATGGTAAAGGACATTTGGAATGGTATTTCGGGGTCAAGCCCTCATTCTTTAACCAATGTAAATGGTACCTTATATTTTGTGGCTAGTGATGGTGTAAATGGTAGAGAACTTTGGAAAAGTGATGGTACTGCTGTAGGTACGGTGATGGTTAAGGATATTTATAGCGGTTTTAATGACAGCGGGATCACCAATTTAGCGAATGTAAATGGGACCTTATTTTTCTCTGCCAATGATGGTGTTAATGGTCAAGAACTCTGGAAAAGCGATGGTACTGCTGCGGGAACTAATATGGTTAAAGACCTTAGGGTAGGGAGTTCGGGCTCCTTTCCAAGTTCGCTTACCAATGTTAACGGCATCTTATATTTTGTAGGTTTTGATGATGCGAATGGCCAAGAACTCTGGAAAAGTGACGGCACTGCAGTAGGAACAACAATGGTAAAGGACATTCGTAGTGGTACAATTGGTTCCTCTCCAATTAATTTGGTTAACGTTAATGGTGTGCTATATTTTGCTGCCAATGATGGAGTTAATGGAGCTGAACTCTGGAAAAGTGACGGCACTGCTGCAGGTACGGTAATGGTAAAGGATATTTGGAATGGTAGTAATGGGTCAAGCCCTATCAATATGGTTAATCATAATGGAACTTTGTTCTTTACAGGAAACGATGGTAGCAATGGTAGTGAGCTTTGGAAAAGTGACGGTACTGCCGCAGGCACCGTGATGGTAAAAGATATTTTTAGTGGAGCAAATTCTTCTACTCCTTCTCAACTCACAAGTATAGGTAATGCTTTATTCTTTTCTGCTAACAATGGTATTGATGGTATTGAACTTTGGAAGAGCGATGGTACCTCAGCAGGTACAGAAATGGTGTATAATATCAGAAGCGGGATATCAAATGCTTCTCCTCTTTACCTTACCAGGTTGAATAACCTTTTACTGTTTAGGGCAGACGATGGAATTACTGGAGCAGAGCTTTGGGCGTTGGAAATTTCATCGGAGGTGCTGCCCATCAGATGGCTAAAGTTTAATGCTAAGCTGGGATTTGATAAAAAGGCCGAGTTGAGCTGGAGTGTGGAAGAAAGGGAAATTGTCGCTTATGAAATTGAACGCAGTAGCAATGGAAAAATATTTGAAAAGCTCGAAACACTTAAATCATCAGGTAATGGGACCAACCACTATCAATTTGTTGATCATGCTCCTTTTCTGAAAGATAATCCGATTACTTATTATCGTATTAAACAAACAGAATTGAATGGTACAAGTGCCTATAGTGAGATTGATTTTGTAAAAAATGAGATAGACGACGTTACCATATTTCCAAACCCTGTGGTAGATAAATTGACAATACAATCGAAGACAAAACAATTGGCCAAGGTGTTTGATGTAAGTGGCAAGGAAATATGGCAAAAGCAATTGCAGCCTGGCGAAAATACTTTTTCTGGTTTTAATTGGCCTGCAGGGGTTTATGTGCTGAAAGTGGCCGAAAAGGGATATAAGTTGGTTAAACAATAGGTGTTGATATGACCTGTTGGAGACTAAAAATTCCATCAATTTATTTGCTTTTATAGTTTTAGGCTTATATCTTCGTTTTTAACACAAAGCAAGACTATGTAGGTTAATCACCCATGTAGTCTTGTTTGTTTTTTAAGAGGATTAAAGAAAAGAAATAGCGTTATGGCAGAAATTACCTACTACACTAAAGAAGGGTTAGATAAACTTAAAGAAGAATTACATCAGTTAAAAACTGAAGGAAGGTCGTCAATCGCAAAAGCCATTGCTGAAGCCCGTGATAAAGGTGATCTATCGGAAAATGCGGAGTATGATGCGGCTAAAGAAGCGCAGGGTTTGCATGAAGCAAAAATTGCAAAATTAGAGACCGTATTGGCTCATTCTAGATTATTAGATGAATCGAAGTTAGACTTGTCAAAAGTATTGGCACTATCTATCGTTAAAATAAAAAATGTAAAAAACGGTGCTACCATGACTTACCAATTGGTAGCTGAAAGCGAAGCTGATTTAAAATCAGGAAAGATTTCGGTGAAGTCACCTATTGCTCAAGGTTTATTGGGTAAATCTGTTGGTGATAAAACTGAAATAGAAGTGCCAGCAGGCAAAATCGAATTCGAAATTCTGGAAATCTCTAGATAATTACGTTATACGTAATAAGTAATACGTTTACGTTTTGGCCTTGCCTACGTACAACGTATTACTTTAAAACTTAATACTTTTTATGGCAAGCATCTTTTCTAAAATAGTAGCGGGAGATATCCCTGCGCACAAGGTAGCGGAAACCGAAGATTTTTTGGCCTTTCTGGATATCAGTCCTTTGGTATTGGGTCACACCTTGGTGATTCCCAAAAAAGAGGTGGATTACATTTTTGATATAGATGACGAGCTTTACAAAGGCCTGATGTTGTTTGCAAAGCAAGTAGCGGCAGGCATCAAAAAAGCTTATCCTTGTGATAGGATTGGGGTGGCCGTAATTGGTTTAGAAGTGCCACATGCCCATGTGCACCTTATTCCCATCAACCAAATGAACGACATGAACTTTGCCAATCCTAAATTGAAACTAAGCCAAGAACAGCTGGCAGAAATAGCAACAAAGATTAAGGCCGAGTTAACCCCAAACCCCTAAAGGGGCTTTTGAGCGGTTAATATCAGTCCCCTCTAGGGGATTTAGGGGTTCAACTTCTCGTTATTTTGATGACGTTCCGCATCACGGATGGTTTTTTTCTCTAGATTTTTGGCAAGAGCCTCTTCAAGATTAATGCCTGTTTGGTTGGCCAAGCACATCAATACAAAAAGTACATCGGCCATTTCATCAGCCAAATCCACTTGCTCATCGCTTTTTTTGAACGATTGTTCGCCGTATTTACGGGCCATGATACGGGCAACTTCGCCCACTTCTTCCATTAAAATAGCCGTGTTGGTCAGTTCGTTAAAGTAGCGGATGCCAGTAGTGTTGATCCAACGATCGATGGTTTGTTGTGCTTCGGTAATGGTCATGGTCAAAGATAAGGAATGGATGTTAATGACCAATGGTTAAGTATTAATGATTAATGAACCCCTAGCCACTGAAACCAATAACCAATTCCCAATGACCAACAGCCACTAATGTACAGTTAAACAATTAACCAATCTTCGGATATGGCAACTCCAAAGATTTAGCTTCGCTGATTTACAATTCTCCACTGCGGTCGAAATGACGAGATAGTAAAGAACTATGCACTATTACTAACCACTAACTCCTAGCCACTAGCAACTAATCCCTAGCCCAAAAAACTAAACAACCGACAAACCAACCAACTAGATCATCATCAATACTTCCAAAGCTTCCAGTTCTAGACCGAAAGAAAAATATCCGCCAAAAAACAGCTTGGTTTTGAACGACTGGGGTAAGCAACCGAAGAATTTCTTAAAGGCATTGGTAAAATGGGTAGCGTGTTTGTAGCCCACCATTTCGGCTATTTCGGTAATGCGATATTGGCCTGTCAACAACATTTCCTTTGCTTTTTCCATTTTGCACGAAATCATGTGGCCAAAAACGGTACTTCCAAATAATAATTTGAAATGCTTTTTCAAATATTGCTCATTAGTACCTGCCGACCTGGCTAAGGATGCGATGGTGTGGGAATCTGCTAGGTTGTTTTCGATGAGTTCCTTCACGAGGATCATTTTCTCTACTTCCAAAGGCTTTAAGCTAGCAGGGATCAGTTTCTCTTCTTCATGTTGCACCAGTTGTAGACTAAGCAATTCAATGATTTTAGCTTTGGTATATAGGGTCTTTAAGTGGTCTCCAAAATCACAAAGATCAATCTCTTTCAAGATGTTTTTTAGCTTCGGGCTTAGGTAAAGGTTTTTATGGAACAGTTTCCCAATTCCTTTTAGGTTATACAGTGGCGTGCTGTAATCCTGCGGCATATATCTATAAAAGAAAGTCTCACTCAAATAGATATGCACCAAGTCACAATCGCCTTTACTGGTAATCACCGTGGTTTCGCCTTTTGGCAGTAAAATGATATTGTACTCTGCTTGCTTAAAAGTCTCTGTTTTTGGGGATGCAGAATTTTTGATACTGCAACTCCCGTACATACAGTATTGAATGAGCAGGATGTTTTGGTCTGAGGAGATACAGATGGGGTTTACACCAACTTCTTCGGCTAAAAGCTTTCGGAATAGGAACTTATCAAAGGTTAAATTCTTTGAGTGCATTGGCACATCCATACTATTTGAGGCGATGGACAGACTCAAATTAAGCACGATTGCTTTTTCTTTTTGCGTTGCTAAATTTTCGTATGGGGTCATTTCCTAGGCTAGTGTTAAACTTATATTTGCCGCAATTTACATTTATTTAGACTTCTTCTAAATAAAAAGTGAAAATTAATAGGGAATAATGAAGCATTTTTTACTCGCCATGTTATGGGTTTTTGCCCTTAATACTGTTGCAAAAGCTCAAACTGGAAATATTTCGGGAAAAATTACCATGGAAAATAAAGAGCCTGTAGTAGGTGCCGTGGTCATGATCAAAGCTTTAAACAAACAAACCTTATCTGATGAAAAAGGATACTATGAGTTAAAGAATATCCCTTACGGCAGCCATGTGTTGGAAATTGGGTCCATGGAAATACACGCTAAAAAGCAAACCATTACCGTAGATAAAAGTGAGCATGTCTTCAACGTCTCAGCAAAACCAAAGGACAACAAAACACTTAATGAGGTGAGTATTACGGGTAAAACCGAAAAGAAAAAAATGGAAACCAGTGGGTTTGCAGTTGCCATTATCGAAACTAAAGAAGCTTCGTTAAGAAATTTGACGACCAATGAGCTGTTGGATCGTAGTGTGGGTGTTCGAGTGAGGCAAAATGGCGGAGAAGGTTCTCCTATCGAATATAACTTGAATGGAATGTCTGGAAGCACGATAGGCTTGTTTTTAGACGGTATCGAGATTTCTACCTACGGCTCATCTTTCAATTTAAATAATATACCACCGTCAATGATTGAGCGCATTGAAGTTTACAAAGGGGTATTGCCGTCTCATTTGAGTGGGAATTATATTGGAGGGGCCATTAATGTCATTATGAAAAAAGATGCTTCGGCAAATAACATTACTGCTGCGGTTTCTTATGGATCATTTAATACTTATCGAGCAGATGTTGGTGCATTATATCGTAACCCTAAAAATGGTTTTACTACCCGCGCTTCTGGTTTCTATAGCCACTCTGATAATAACTATGAAATGTGGGGAAAGTTTTCGAAGTATACTTTGCCTGGTGGCCGAATTATCAGAAACTACCGTGTAAAACGATCTAATGATGAATTTGAGACCATTGGTGGGCGTTTTGAAGTTGGTTTTACGAATGTAAAATGGGCTGATCAGATCTTTTTGGGCTATAACGTCTCAGATTCTTATAAAGAAATCCCCCATGGCGTTACGATGACTAAGCCCTACTTTGGACGCTTTAATGAATATCAAGCCCATGTATTTAGCCTGAATTATAATAAAAAGGATTTGTTCTTTGACGGTCTTTCGCTCAACGTGAACGCGGTACATAGCAGAAGAAGTACCTATTTACAAGATACCGTAAGCTTAAGATATAATTGGGATGGTAGTTTGCTGGTTAAAAATGCGGAAGGACCGCCTGAAACCTACGGTTATAATCCTGGGAAAGGACAGCAGGGAGATGCAGTAATAAGTAATATAGAGCGTAGGATCTCCAATATACGTTCAAATTTGGCTTACGATATTTTTTCGGGACACCGTGTTTCCTTGAACCACAAATTTGAAAAATCTAATAGAAACGACCAAGATCTATTGAACCCTACAAGGAGCAGATGGATTACCCAAAATGTGCTCACTACTAATATTTGGGCCATGAATTATGAGTCGGAGTTTTTTAATGGGAAATTAAAGACCAATATTTTCGGGAAATATGCCGTCTATCAAACTGATCAAAAATCTCCAATTTCAGAGAATGCTGGTGGTTTGGTTTATGAAAATTCTAGAACGACAAGGGATAACAAAGGTTTTGGAGGTACACTATCCTATCAGCCGATCAACAATGGTTATTTAATTGTTTCTGCCGAAAAATCTTTTATTATGCCTACTGATCGCCATATCTATGGTGAACCTGAGAACAATTTGCTGGCAAATCCGAATATTTTGCCTGAAATGGCAATTAACTACAATTTAGGGGCTCGTTACAATATTGTTAAATCCAACAAGCATAAATTCATGCTCTACGGGAATATGTTTTGGCGTAATGGCTACGACAAAATTATTTTGCAAACTCGTGTAGATGAGGTGATAGAAGGACGTGAAAATCAGGTGGAAGATATACAGGTTACCCAATTCGTCAATTTATCAAAAACCCAATCGGTAGGTTTTGAAGCGGAGGTGAATTACATTTTCGACAATAAACTGAATGCGATGATTAATTTTTCAAAATTCAATTCACTATTTAAAGTGGAAAAAGATGAAAGAGGAAATCCGCACAGTCTCTACAACAAACAAGTGCCAAATGAACCCTTCTTTACGGTTAATGGAAATGTACAATACCGTTTGAATGATGTTTTTCAGAAGCGCTCTAATCTCAACCTTTATTACAATGCTGGTTATGTAGCACCGTTCAGAACCATTTGGATGGAATCAGAATGGTTTACTACGCCTACCCAATTTGCTCATGATTTAGGGGCAAGCTATCGTTTTCCCAGTGGAAAATTAGTAGCCAGTTTTGATTGTAAAAATATATTGAATGCTGAGTTGTATGACAATTTTGGTGTGCAAAAACCTGGAAGAGCTTTCTACTTTAAATTAAACTACACGATAAATAATTTTAAATAAATAACAATATGAAAAATAGTTTTTTTAAAACAGCATTGTTCGGATCCGCATTAGCTATTGGAGCTTTAACGGGATGTAAGAAGAGTGGAAGTTCTGAAGCTACTTCAGTTTCAGGTCCTGATGTTTGGGCCAGAAAATATATCACATTAACAGCAGCATTTCCAGATGCAACAGGTACAGCAGGAAATGGCGGAACAATGGCTTTCGCAATTACACCTGAGCAAGCAATTAATCCAAATTTTGAAGTCAATGTTTTTACTAGTGGTTATGGCTTGAGGTCTCAACGTACTGCTCGTGTACAAGGGTCAGTAAATGGAAACTTCCTATACAATATCCAATATACAGGAACAGACGGAGGTATTTTTAATAAATACAAAGTTGAAGGTGGTAAAAGTTTTGTAGATACTCGTGAAGAAGTGGATACAGAGCCAATTTTAGGGGAAGCACCTCGTTGGGTAGTAGCTGCGGAAGGAATAGGAGTAGGGGTATATGCTTCTGCAACTGTTCAGGCATCTGCCGAAGGCGCTGGAGCAGATTTTATTGATGTGAAAAGCACTGCAAAAATTGCCATACTTAATTTAGATGATCCCAAAATTAACCGTCAAACAGAATTTACTATTCCATTTACATCAGAACAAACAAAAGCAGGTTACCAAATAGGCCGTATTGATGTTCCTATCTTAAATAAAGCAAAAACAAAGATTTTTATTGGTTGTAACCTGACAAGAACTGACGTAACCAAAAAATCAACAGTGAATACTAATGGAACTCAGACATGGAGTAGCGGAACAAGAGAATTGGGGACAGCTACTTTGGTAGTAGACTATCCTTCTTTAACTAATCCTAAATTGATTTATGTAGATCCTACGATTAGTAAAACAAATAACCATAGTTACCGTACCATGACACAGTATGTGGGAACTGATGGACATGTTTACCAAGCTACCGCAACCTCTGGCTCTCAAATTTTACGCCTTAGCAGTACTACTAACGAATACGATAATAGCTATAATTTTGATTTAAAGGCAGCTTTAAATTCTGCTAGTAATGTTTCTATTAGCTCTTGGAGATATATTAAAGATGGTGTTGGTATTGTACTTTACACGGTTAGCGGAACTACTGGAGGTTATTTGGCATTGATAGATTTAAATGCTAGAACTGCAACCAAATTGACTACTGATAATGAAACTGATATTGGTTTTTCAGGCAGGTCAGCAAACACAAATACAGGTGTAACTGCAATCACGGGTGCTTTTGGTCAATTTCAAAATGTTGCCATTTTTGGTGATAATGTATATGTTCCTATGACTCCTAACGGTGTAGAAGGCAATTTATATGTAATCAACTACAAAACTAAGCAAGTTACCAAAGGAGCTAAATTGAAAAATCAATCAGGTAGTTTCTACTTAGGAGCTTATTAATAAATGCCTCTCTCGAATAAAAAAGCCCCGCACGTGCAGGGCTTTTTTGTATTATGCCAAATCGTCAATTCCCTTACTCCTTATTCTTCGTATCTATCGTAATCGTCACTGGGCCATCGTTTAGTAAACTAATTTTCATGTCGGCTCCAAAAATACCGCACTGTACCTCTTTGCCAATTAACAAGCCTAATTGTTTTTTCATTTCTTCGTAAAGCGGAATAGCTTTGTCAGGTCGGGCGGCACGAGTGAAGCCAGGGCGATTGCCTTTTTTGGTAGAAGCAAATAAAGTAAATTGACTGATCAGTAAAATATTTCCATCAATATCTGCTAGCGATTTATTCATCAATCCATTTTCATCGCCAAACACACGCATATTGGCAATTTTTTGAGCCAGCCATTCCAAATCTTCTTGCGTATCTGCATCCTCAATACCCAATAAAACCAAAAAACCCTTGGTAATTTCCCCTGTTATGGCTCCATCTACTTTACAGCTCGCTTCAGTTACCCTTTGTATTACTGCTCTCATCCCGTACTTAATGTTAATTTTGTCTTATGAAATGCAAGTATATATTGTTTTTTGTAATTCTGTTAATCGGTTGCGAACAAAAAAGAGAGGTGCAAACCAGTTTTTACTTTTGGAAAACCGTGTATCAAACCAATGCCGTTGAGCAAAGCTATTTACAGCATTTCAATAGCAAAAAGTTATTTGTAAGGATTTTAGATGTAGATAGGGATTTAAATGGCGGAATTAGTCCAGTTGCACCGATCAGGTTTAAAGATCAGCTGCCTGATACATTGGAACTGGTACCCGTAGTTTTTGTCGTAAATGAGGTGCTGAAAGAAATCGACGATGCCCAGATTAAAAAGCTTGCTTCCAATGTTGTGCAGTTTGTAGAGGGAAAAGTAAAGCAAGCAGGTAAATCAAATTACGAAGAACTGCAAATAGATTGTGATTGGACAGCTACCACCAGAACGAACTATTTTTTGCTGCTTAAAGAAATCAAAAAGCAGTTAGGCAACAAAACCATTTCCTCTACCCTGCGATTGCATCAACTGAAAAATCAAGAGAAAAGTGGTATTCCGCCAGTAGATAAAGTACTGCTGATGTGCTATAACATGGGGAACCTGAGGAAATATGGCACGCAAAATTCAATTTTAGACGTACAGGAACTGAAAAAGTATGCGGGAGAAAATTTAGGATATTACCCCATGCCCATAGATGTGGCCTTACCACTATTT
>NZ_JAELTX010000137.1 GCF_016429065.1 Pedobacter sp. ASV17 | reverse complement strand
CCCCCCCCCCCCCCCCCCCCCCCCCCCCCCCCCCCCCCCCCCCCCCCCCCCCTTTTGTAATTCGTCTCGTGGGCTCGGAGATGTGTATAAGAGACAGACCAAGTATTACTTGCTGTTATTTTTAGTTCTGTCGCTTCGCGGACAAACTTTTTTCCTATAGCTGAAAAAAGTATGCAAAAAAAGCCACGGCTGCGCCTGACGCTATCAAAGTCTTAACCTAGGCAAAAATATTGCTATCCGCATCAGCCAAGGCCGATTTTAAGCTGAACGTAGAAATAATGCTTAGGCTCGAGTTGGCTCAAAAATTAATTTAGCAATTAGATTTCGAGTTATTTCAAGTCTTCGAAAACAGGTTTTACGTCTACCCAAAATTCATCAAGTGCAATGATGCGGGGCTTTAAAAAAGCAATGATATCTGGCCATTGTTGTTGGTTATAGACGCTTACGTTTGGCAGCACAAGCTCTATTCGGGCTACCTGCTTGTCAAAAGCGTTGGAAGCGTGAGGTTGCCAGTCCCACTCTTCGTTTAGAGTATTTTCCAGTAAGCGTTTAAATTCTTCAAATTGCTCAAAAAGCAAGGCTCTCACACCTTCATCGGGATGAGCAATTTCGATGGCGATACTGGCGTGTTTTTTTTCAGCATCCATGCGGAAGAAGATATGTTTTACGCCAGTTTTATAATTCACCCAGTTCACAGGCAACCCTTCTACCCCTGGAATTGGCTTCATGTACTGGCCAAAACTAATCCAAAACTGTTGTCTTAATCTGGCGGCTTCTTCTCTGCTGAACATTTTGTAAAGTTAAAAGTAGAAAGTGAAAACGTTTAAAGTGGAAAGTCTAAAGTTAAAAGTTTACAGAAAGTCCTATAGGTATTTTCCTTTGGGTTATTTGCGAATACTTCTTCCCGTATTTACGGGATTGCGTTAAATTAATTCTAACCGCGAAGAAAAAAAAGATACGCGAAGGACGCAAAGCAGCCATTTCACCACCTTACCAAACATGAAAGGTTGTTTTTTAATAAGCTCTCCATATAAAAACAGTCAATAGTAAAACCTCTTGTATTTATAGCAAACCTTCCTTTGCGTTCTTTGCGAATACTTTAAAAACCTTAGCGTTAAATTAATTTTAACCGCGAAGAAAAAAAAGATACGCGAAGGACGCAAAGTAGCTATTTTCCCCCTATCAAAAATGAAAGATTATTTTTTTTTATAAGCTCCATATTGTAAACTTCCCCTAGCGTTCTTTGCGATTACTTCTTCCCGTGTTTACGAGGTTGCACTAAATTTTAACCGCGAAGAAAAAAAGATACGCAAAGGACGCAAAGCAGCTATTTTCCCTCTATCAAAAATGAAAGATTATTTTTTTTAAGCTCCATATTGTAAACTTCTCTTAGCGTTCTTTGCGATTACTTAAGAAATCTTTGCGGTTAAAAATTTTTTCTGAAAATTAAGATTTACCCATTAAACGGGCCACGTATTTTCCGATAATATCGAACTCCAAATTCACCGAATCGCCTTGTGTTACTTCCTGCAAATTGGTGTGCTCGTGGGTGTACGGAATAATGAAAACCGAAAACTCATCGTCTACAGAATTAACCACCGTTAGGCTAATGCCATTAACACAGATAGAGCCTTTTTCGACCGTTACATTACCCTTGTTCGCATCGTATTTAAAACGATATTCCCAACTTCCATCCAATTCATTCACTAAAATACAGGTAGCGGTTTGGTCTACATGGCCTTGTACAATATGTCCATCTAAACGGGCATTCATTTGCATACAACGCTCCAAATTCACTTTTGCGCCCACTTTTAGGCTCCCCAAATTGCTTTTCTGCAGGGTTTCCTCAATAGCTGTTACGGTATGTGTATTTTCGGTTAGCGACACCACCGTTAAACAAACGCCGTTATGCGCAACGCTTTGGTCAATTTTTAACTCGGCACTAATGTTCGACTGGATGGTGAAATGTACATTACCTCCGTCGTGCTGTATATTTTGGACTGTTCCTAACGTCTCAATGATTCCCGTAAACATATTCTTAGTTTAAGGGGCAAAAGTAAAAAGTAAAAGGCAATAATGTTTAGTGCACTGCTTTTTTTGACTTTTAGGTTAATATATTTTGGACGGCGAGGAAACCGTCCTTCGGCATTATGCGAAGTTTGGCATCCTCGTCAAACATTATCTATAGTTTCCTAATGCAGGTTTTTTTTACTTTTTAGCTCAATATGCTTTCCTGTTTTTAACCCAATTGCTTTTTTGCGTAGCAGATGCCGACAAGGGCTGAGCAGCTGTTTTTTGCTCCTGCAACAGCATTACGGCACTGATGGCAGCAATTAAAGCTTCCTGTTCGTCTTCAGTTTTAAGACTGTCGGCAGTAAAATACTTGCTTACAAAGTGTGTATCAAACTGGCCCGAAACGAAAGCGGGGTGCTGCATCACAAACTTGCCAAAACCCAAAGTTGTTTGTATCCCTGTAATATCGTACTCCAAAATTGCCCTAATCATGCGGTCTATCGCCTCTGCACGGTCTTTTCCGTGAGTAACCAATTTAGCAATCATCGGGTCGTAATAAATTGGGATTTCCATACCCTGTTCAAAACCATCATCTACCCTTACCCCATTCCCTTTTGGGGTTTGATAGGTTTGCAGTGTACCAATGTCTGGTAAGAAGTTATTCAAAGGGTCTTCGGCATACACCCTTAATTCAATGGAATGTCCATTTATTTTGAGGTCTTCTTGTTTAAAGCTAATGGCTTCGCCGCGGGCAATTTTAATCTGTTCCTTCACCAAATCCAAGCCCGTAATCATTTCGGTAACGGGATGCTCTACCTGCAAACGAGTATTCATTTCGAGGAAGAAAAAATCAAGGTTTTCATCCAAAATAAACTCAACCGTACCTGCTCCTACATATTTTACAGAACGGGCCACGTCAACCGCACATTTGCCCATCTTTTCCCTAATTTCAGGGGTAAGCACCGATGATGGTGCTTCTTCGACCACTTTTTGATGGCGACGTTGTACGGAACACTCACGTTCGAAAAGATGCACAATATTTCCGTGAGTATCGCCCAGCACCTGTATTTCAATATGTCGAGGCGAGGTCACGTAGCGTTCAATAAACACTGCGCCATCGCCAAAGGCTGAAGTTGCCTCACTAACGGCCAATTGCATCTGTTCTTCAAAATCGTTCACGATATTTACAATACGCATGCCCTTTCCACCACCACCAGCTGCCGCTTTAATTAAAATAGGGAATCCTACTTCCACTGCTCTGGCTTTAGCTTCATCTACATTGGTAATGGCTTCCTCGGTACCTGGCACCATGGGAATATCATATTTTAATGCCGCTGCTTTTGCCGACAGCTTGTTGCCCATAATTTCCATGGCTTCGGGACTTGGACCAATCAGCGTTAATCCTGCCGCTTTTACTTGTTGCGCAAACGCTGGATTTTCTGAAAGGAACCCATAACCTGGATGAATGGCTTCGGCTCCTGTTAGCTTACAGGCATCAATGATTTTGCTACCTACCAGGTAAGATTGATTGGAGGCCGCAGGGCCAATGCAAATGGCTTCATCGGCATAACGAACATGTAGCGAATTACGGTCGGCATCTGAAAAAACCGCCACCGTTTTAATGCCCATTTCCTTTGCCGAACGCATGATACGAAGCGCAATTTCACCACGATTTGCAACTAATATTTTTTTCATATCCTTAACAGATGTTGATGTCATTTGGTTAGTGGCACAAGATGAAGAAATTATCGTTAAATGGCAAATTTGTTTTAGGGAGCAGTGGCTAGGAAATAGGAGCTAGGAATTAGGGGTTAGGGGTTAGGGGTTAGGGGTTAGGGGTTAGGGGTTGGATTGTTCAATTGCTGGATTGTTTAATTGTTTAGAAAGTTGGTTAATCGTTGAATTGGTTAACTGGTTAATTGTATTATTAAATAGCCAAGGACAGTGAAGAACTAAAAACATGCAGCAAATTGTTATATTGTGTCGTTGTTGTATTTTGCCAGTAAATCTTCTGGACTTCCAAGCTTTCGGACTTTCGGACCAACTAATGAACTAACAAATGACCAATGTCCAATCATCAATAACCAATAACCAATTAACAAAGGGCTTTCGCACCCACTAATGAACAATTGAACCAATGAACTAATCAATCAACAAATGCAACTAAGCTTAAACGTACCTGCCCTTTTCTTCCCTGCCATTAGCCTCATTATGCTAGCTTACACCAATAGGTTTTTAGCCTTGGCCACACTAGTGAGAAGTTTAAAATCGAAATACGAACAAACCAACAATGATATTGCCCTGCAAAAGCAGATTAAAAATTTACGTTACCGCTTAAAGCTCATCAAAAACATGCAGGCTTTTGGCGTGGTGAGTTTTGCCTGCTGTTTATTTTGTATGTTCTTTATTTACCTCCAAAAAAACATCACCGCCGAAGTATTCTTTGCCCTTAGCTTAATTTTCTTCATGGTATCGCTATTAATTTCATTATTGGAAATACAGCTTAGCACCAAAGCGCTCGAGTTAGAATTAAGTTCTATCGAAGAAGAAGAATCTATCGTTAAAAAAATCAAGAAAAAGTTCGAATAACCTAAACGTCTAGCTTGGCAATAATTTCAATGGCTTGGTCTATCATGGCGGGCGAAATATCCAAATGGGTAACCAAACGAACGGTTTTAGCAGAGGTTGCGTTGCAAAGGATCCCCTTTCTGCCTAGTGCCCTTACCACTTCTTCGGCAGTGAATTTACTGGCCACCTCAAAAAGCACAATATTGGTTTCTACTGGCGTTACCTGCGCCACATAATCGGTTTGTGCCAAAGCAAGCGCCAAAGCCTTGGCATGCTGATGGTCTTCTGCCAAACGGTCTACGTGGTGGTCTAAAGCATAAATTCCTGCCGCCGCCAAAAACCCAGCCTGTCTCATTCCTCCACCCAACACTTTTCTAATCCTGCGAGCCTGCTTAATCATGCTTGACGAACCCAACAGCACCGAGCCTACTGGAGCACCCAAACCTTTGGAAAGGCAAACCGATATGCCATCAAAATAATGCCCATAAGCCGTTGCCTTGTCGCCCGTAGCTACCAAAGCGTTAAAAATTCGAGCGCCGTCTAAATGTAGTTTCAGTCCTTTAATGGCACATAAATTATGAATGGCTTCAATTTGGTCTAAATGATAGCATTTACCACCGCCCTTGTTCACCGTATTTTCAAGTACCACTAAATTAGTTTTGGGATAATGAACATCATCTCCATTAATCTCTGGCTCAATCAGCTCTGGCGTTAAAATCCCTCTTTCGCCGTTCAGTAAACGTACCGAAGCCATGGAGTTGTAGGCAATGCCTCCACCCTCGTAACGATAAACATGCGCCGTTTGGTCGCAAATCACCTCGTCCATGGGCTGGGTAAAGCACTTAATGGCAATTTGGTTGGTCATGGTGCCCGATGGACAGAACAAACCAGCCTCCATATGGAATATATTGGCCAACTTGGTTTCAAGTTCAGTTACTGTTTCATCTTCACCATATACATCGTCGCCAACTTTTGCGCTCAACATAGCATCTAACATGCCTGGTGTAGGTTTAGTAACGGTATCGCTTCTGAAATCAATTTTCTGTTCCATGGTTTTTGTATTTTTTTCCAAATATGCTTTAATGAAGATGGCAAAAATCTTTTTAATGAAAAAATTACATTTTTCTTTCGCACATTTTTTCCACTTTTTCCGCCAGCTTTCCACCCCTAGTATTTGGTTCAAAAAAGGCCTTATTAGTGTAAAAAATACACTTTACGAAAAAACCGCTCTATTTATCCGCAATCAAACGTTTGAATCCTTCCTAGGTTAACTAATAAAAAACTTAATATTAATTTTTTATTTCCAATAAAGGCTGATATATTGCCAAACTTTTATACAAAATTTACAACTTAACAAACCAAAAAAATGATAGTTATTGCAGATGGTGGATCTACCAAAACCAACTGGTGCTTAATTAATGAGGCGGGTAGGAAAATTCACTTTAACACCGAGGGATACAACCCTTATTTTGCAAAGCAAGATTACATTGAAAACTCCCTAAGAACCACTTTGCCCGACAGTTTAGACCCTTCGAAACTGGATGAAGTTTATTACTATGGAGCGGGCTGTTCAACCGACGGCAACAAAAAAATTGTAGCTGATGCCATGCAAAAGGTTTTTGTGAATGCAAAAATCAACGTTGACCACGATTTGCTTGCTTCATGTCGTGCTCTTTTGGGCGATGAACCTGGCTTTGCTGCTATTTTAGGTACTGGAACCAACACTTGTTTGTACGATGGCAAAGGCATTGCCCTAAACATCGACTCGTTAGGTTACTTCCTAGGCGACGAAGGTAGTGGTAGCAATATCGGCAAACGCCTATTGGCCGACTACATGAAAGGTTTCATGCCAAAAGGTCTTAGCGAAAGCTTCTTTAACATCTATGGTTTAAGCAACGAAGACATCTTCGATAACATTTACAACAAACCATTACCAAACCGTTTCTGCGCAAGTTTCAGCAAGTTTTTATACGATTTCAAAACTGTTTATACCGACTATGCAGAGGATGTGATTGACACTGCTTTTACGGCATTTTTCGAGAAATTGGTTATTCACTATCCAAACTACAACAAGCATTTGTTAAACGTGGTAGGTTCTGTAGGATACAGCTTCAGAGACCGTTTGAGCGTTGTTGCAGACAAGTATGAGATGGGCGTTGGAAAAATCATCCGTTCGCCAATAGATGACTTGGTAGAATACCACTTGAGCAAAAGATAATCCATTACGGATTTAACATACAAGCCCCGCACGTTCGGGGCTTTTTTATTGGATGCCCCTTAAATTTTGTCATTCTTATTTGCAACGTATCATTAAGATTGACAAAGTGAGAGCTTGTGCTATGAGACTTAAGAAGTTTCTTAAACTTCGTAAGTCTATCAATAGTCAATAAAAAAACCTCGCAGGTTTTAAAAACCTGCGAGGTTTGAAGTCATATTTTACCGTCCGAAAGGTTGAACCTGATTGAGATGAGGGCAAGAAAAAAAGACAATGCATAACCAGCAAAGTCAATTGCTAACTAAAAAAACTAATCCCTAACTACTAACCACTAGTTCCTAATCCCTAGCTCCTAGTTACCTAAAAAGAAATCTCTTTCCCGAAAAGCTTATTGTATTTGCGTTTATCGAATTTATAAAGGGTGGCTGCACGGAACGAAACGCCTCTTTGCTTCTCTTCCAGTTCTTTCAGCACCTTAAAGCTCAATATTTTCTTTCTGAAATTACGCTTATCCAGTTTTTTACCTAAAATCAGTTCGTAAACACTCTGAACCTGCGTAAGGGTAAATTTTTCTGGCAGCAATTCAAAAGCCAAAGGCAAATGCTTAATTCTGCGCTTAATTTTTTCCAGACCTTTATTTAAAATGTGCTGGTGGTCAAAAGCTAGCTTGGGCAAATCGGCCACATTAATCCACTGCGCTTTTTTAGCATAGCTGCTTAAAGGCTTTAGGGGTTTTTCGCCACCTAAACGCAGCATGGCATAATAGGCCACGGAAATTACCCTACCCTGTGGATGTCGGTCAACATCACCAAAGGCATAATATTGTTCCATGTAGATATCGCTCAGGCCAGTGAGTTCTTTTAAAATTCGCTGGGCCGATTGGTCTACGCTCTCTTCCTTATTTACCAGGTTGCCAGGCAATGCCCACCAATCCTTGAAAGGCTCTTCATTTCTCTCGATCAACAATATCTTGAGTTCACTGCCATCGAAACCGAAAAGCACACAATCTATAGATACTGCAAAGTCAAAACCGGGGGTTATTTCTGTCAAAGCAATAATTTAAAATGTTCCATTTTTGAAACAAAATAAAGACACTTATTTCGTTAATTCATAAAATTTTTGAAAAAAAATTACTTAGTGTAAAAAATACACGTTATATTCGTATAATCAGAATGAAACCAAATATCAAGAACATAGCAGTACTGACCTCAGGAGGCGATGCTCCAGGCATGAATGCCTGCATTAGAGCTGTTGTGCGTACCGGAATCTACCATGGTAAAAACATGTTCGGTGTAGTACAAGGCTACCAAGGTTTAATCAATAATAACATCATTCCAATGAACGCCCGTTCTGTAAGCAACATTTTACACATGGGCGGAACCATCTTAAAAACCGCCAGATGTTTGGAGTTTAAAGAAGATGCGGGAATGGAAATTGCCTTTAAAAATTTAAAGGAAAAAGAAATTGACGGATTAGTTGTAATTGGCGGCGACGGTACTTTTACCGGAGCTAAAAGATTCGGCGAAAAATTCGGCATCAATGTGATTGGTGTACCCGGAACCATAGACAACGACCTTTACGGTTCTGACTTTACTTTGGGTTACGACACGGCCATTAACACCGTAATTGAAGCCATCGACAAAATCAGGGACACCGCAGACTCACACGATAGGTTATTCTTTGTGGAGGTAATGGGCCGCGATTCTGGCTGTATTGCCTTACGTAGTGCCATTGCCAGCGGAGCCGAAGCGGTATTATTACCAGAAAGAGAAACTTCTTTAAAAGAATTAATCACCAAGCTTAAAGCAGGTGCTTCTACCAAAAAATCGTCAAGCATCGTGATTGTTTCCGAAGGAAATAAATATGGCGGCGCTTATGATATTGCCAAAGCCGTAAAACGCAAGTTTACCCATTACGATACCAAGGTGACCATTTTAGGACACTTACAACGTGGCGGTAGTCCTAGCGGTTTCGACAGGATTTTGGGAAGCCGTTTAGGTTTTGCAGCAACCAACGCCCTTATTGCCGGCGAAAGCATGAAAATGGTGGGCCTAAAAGGGAATAAAATAGGGCTAACGCCGTTGAGCGAAGCCTTAAGCGGATTAAGTAACTACAAGTTGGAAGATGACCTGCTTGAAATGACTCATGTTTTATCCATATAGCGAAAAGATGATAGCAGTAGTATATAGTGGTTCTAAAAACGCTTGTTGGAAAATCTCACAAGATGGCAAAGCGATGCTTGAAACGCACACCGCAGGCATTAATCCTTGCTTTAACGACCCTAAGCAAACCCTTCAAATCCTGAGCAAGAACATTACCTTGATCCACAATGCCGAAAGCATTAAGAAAATCTACGTTTTTGCCGCCGGTGCGTCAGCTAAAGAAAAACAGGAAGAACTGGCCAGCACACTGGAGCAGTTTTTTGTGAACAGTAAAATAAAGGTAAAGGATGATTTATACGGTGCTGCCATTGCGGCCTGTCATGATCAAACTGGCATTGTAGGCATTTTGGGCAGTGGTGCCAATTGTGCTTACTACAATGGCAAAAAGCCCGAAAAGAACAATTTTGGCCTTGGCTATATCTTGGCCGATGAAGGTTCTGCCAATTACTTCGGCAAAATGCTGCTGAAAAACTTTTTGGAAGACAAACTTCCAGAGGACTTAAAAACAAAAATCGAATCCCAATATCACCTAGACCGTCCAAGTATTTTGGAACGCGTTTACAGGAAGCCGCTGGTGCAAACCTATCTGGCTTCTTTCCTCGACTTCTACCTCGAAAACAGGGAACACAAATTCATTCAGCAGTTGGTCATGCAAGGTTTTGAAAAATACTTCAGCACTTACATACTGCCTACCCTAGAAAAACATCCCAACGAAGCCATACATTTTGTGGGTTCAGTAGCCGGACATTTCCAAGATCAGCTCCGAGAAGTGGCCAGCGGACATGGCATTAAAATCATGTCGGTAACCAGAGAACCCATACACAATATTTTGAACTATTACACCAATTAAAAAACAGTGAAACCGTTTTGATCCTCATCAGAACAGCTTCATTACCATTAAAAATAAAATAAACAAAAAGATGAAACCGTCTTTTAGACAGCTTCATTACCATTAACAAAAAAAACAAATAGAGCAATGAAAATAGGAATTAACGGATTTGGCCGTATTGGCCGTCTAGCCTTTAGAGCCGCGGTAAAACGTAATGATATCGAAGTAGTTGGTATTAATGATTTAGTGGAGCCTGATTATATGGCTTACATGTTAAAATATGATTCTACCCACGGTAAATTCGATGGAACTGTAGAAGTAAAAGATGGTAATTTAGTAGTAAACGGAAAAACCATCCGCGTTACTGCCGAGAAAGACCCTGCAAACTTGAAGTGGGATGCTGTAGGCGCTGAGGTTGTCATCGAATCTACTGGCTTGTTTTTAACTCAGGAAACAGCTCAAAAACACATCGATGCTGGTGCTAAAAAAGTAATCATGTCGGCTCCTGCTAAGGACGACACCCCTACTTTTGTAATGGGCGTAAACCACAAAGAATTAAAAGCTGATCAAAACATCGTTTCTAACGCATCATGTACTACTAACTGTTTAGCGCCAATTGCTAAAGTATTACACGATAAATATGGCATTTTAGAAGGTTTAATGACTACTGTTCACGCGGTAACTGCTACTCAAAAAACAGTTGATGGTCCTTCGGCTAAAGACTGGAGAGGTGGCCGTGGTGGTTTTTCTAACATCATCCCTTCTTCTACTGGTGCTGCTAAAGCGGTAGGCTTGGTATTGCCTTCGTTAAAAGGTAAATTAACCGGTATGTCGTTCCGTGTACCAGTTGCCGATGTTTCTGTAGTAGATTTAACCGTTCGTTTAGAAAAAGGTGCTTCATACGAAGAAATCAAAGCTGCCATGAAAGAAGCTTCTGAAGGTGAATTAAAAGGTATTTTAGGTTACACTGAGGATGAAGTTGTTTCTTCAGATTTCCTAGGCGATGCCCGTACTTCAATCTTTGATGCTAAAGCTGGTATCTCTTTGAGCGATAACTTTGTAAAAGTTGTTTCTTGGTACGATAACGAGTGGGGTTACTCCAACAAAATCATCGACTTAGCTCAAGAAGTAGGTAAGTTTATTTAATCGTAATATCCCAACCAAAATAGTAAAGGCAGTATCTTAGGGTACTGCTTTTTTGTTTTATGGGCATCCTAGCGCTTCTTCATCGTCCCTTCTCATTTTTCATTGTGAACACATTGAAGACCGCGAAGCAGCTACGAAGTAAATCTCCAAAGAAAACCTCTTCTACAATTAAACGATTAACCAAATAACAAATTTCAAGATCCTTCGCTTCGCTCTGGATGACAAGGAGCATAATCCGAGCCTTTCGTTACAGAAGTGTCGGTACAGTTGCGCTATGGATGACAAATCAACAATTAACCAGTTAAACGATTAACCAATCCCGAAGAGTCGGGACAAGTACTCCCGAAGAGTCGGGGCAGGTGCTCTCGAAATTTCGGGAAGAAGACGGTCTAGGAAGGTAACACCCAGTGAACTAATGAACCAATAAATGCCTCCCTAAAAAACCAAACAACCAACAAACCAATCAACTAACACCACCCTAATGTTAATTAAAGTTAAATACAATATAAACAAAACTATTTCCCGTTGCACTTCACAATGCGATTAGTATTTTTGCGTTTAAATCATAGTTTTTGCGGGCAAAACTGCCATATTTGCAAAAATTACCGCAACTTTATAGCATGTTTGCATAAACACGCAACACAAAGTCACGGAAATGTCATAACGAATGACAAAATAAAATTTTCTTAGTGTATCATTTACACTAAGAAAAATAATAACTACATTTGTATCGTTGGTTTAAGAGCCGACACTTGAAAATTAGAAATTCCTCCTTAATTGGAATAAAGAGCAACCCGTTCATACAGGTTTATATTTGGTTAGAAAGAGAGACAAGTCTGGATGGATTGTCTCTTTTCTTTTTTATAGGGGTTTGGTGTTCTTCCAAATGCTTTAAAGCTACATTCTGCCATTTCTCACTGAAAGTTTGCTTCCTTCAACGTTTCCTATTTATTATCTGTTTTGCTGGAATTTGTTGGAATTAATTCCATTTGCACATTAGATGTAGTTTGTAGCTTAGTTGCACTTCGGCAATGTTAAAGAACTCTGTTCATTCCATATTATTTTAACTATGGAACACTAGCAACCTTTCTCAACAATTAAGCAAAGTAGAAACGGAATAAATAGCTAGTGCGTAAATGCTACGTGAGCGTTTATGCTGTAGTTCCTTTAAGCGTGTTGGGGAGAAAGGTTAAATTTGGGGAGTGTGTTAATGAATAACGGTTTGCAGCTTGGCGAAGTGGCGGAAGTCGAAGCACAAAAGTTCAGTTTTGTACAAAGGTTCAAACGAAGAACTGTCGCCGAATTTAGCACTCAACCCGTCATTTTGCCAAACTGTTGTTATCTGCTGCCCCTTTCAGTCGCTTTCTTGTCTGTCGGTTGAGCGTTGGCAAAAGCACACTCTCTTGCAAGCTTTGATCTGTGCGTTGGCTTATTCATTATATTTTCATTATTTCTGCTAATTCTTCAAACGATGAAATTCCGTTAATGTCTGCTGTGTCAATCCAGTCAATTCCTCCCGCTGGCAAATAGTTGATAATGCCAGTTTTAAAATTGTATTGTTCGTTAATCTTCTTCATATCAATAAACCAATCCATAGGAAGCTTTTTCAATCGTACAATTTCTTGAAAGTCGTTTGATAGCTTGTTGGGCGACATTCCTTTTTGAATAAGAAGTAACAATCCTAAATCTATGGTTTTGGCAACCTGTAAATACCCAACTAATTGAGAATAATCTTTTAAGCTCAATTGACTTAAATACTTAGCTTCAATTAATATCAATCGCACTTTTTTGTTAGGGTTGATGATAGAAAATACTATGTCAACTTTCAGTTTAGGGATATAAGTTCCTTCTTCTTTTATGGTAGTTCCCGATTGGTGCTCTAAATCAGAAATAATGAAATCTAAAGTTTTATTACAGGAAT
>NZ_JAELTX010000136.1 GCF_016429065.1 Pedobacter sp. ASV17 | reverse complement strand
CTGTAGGACAGGCTTCCTGTCGCTGTCCGCAATAGGTATGGATATCACTTCCGCAAATGGTGGTGTATTTGTTTTTCACCAAAATCTGACCATCTGTTAAGGGCGAGAGTTCATGGTCTTCGTAACTTAAAGACGTACCGCTCCCATTAAAGGCAATTAGCTTTCCTTTTTTCATAATTTTCGTAATAATGACTGGCTTATTTTATCGAACTGGCAATACTGCTTTGATTTCTTCTCCGATTGGATTTTTACTGGTAAAAGTCAATCCCAAAAATGCGGCAAGGGTTTTGGCAATTTGATTTTGATAGATTTGTCCCCCCTTTTTGATTTCCCCAAGTGGTTTGGTGTCGGGTCCCATGGCAGCAAACCAAACTTCATCACAATGTGGAATTGAATTTTTATGTGATTTCCAGGCGCTACCATCGCCCCTACCATGGTCTGTAGTAACTATCAAAGTGGTTTGGTCTTTATAAAAAGGGTCGCTTTGTAGATATCTCCAAAGATCTTCCAAAATGGCATCGGTACGATGAGCTGCATCCAAATACAAATCGTATTTTCCTTGGTGACCAAAGGCATCGGTATCAATTAATGCCAAATACAATACTCTTGGCTTGTTTTGCTTTGCATATTCTTTGGCCAAAGGATAAGTAATGGCATCCATACGCTCATCTGGTCCCAAAACCTGCGGAGCCAATTGCTGCTGCCAATTTAAGAACTGCTGTATAGGAGTAATGTTAGGGCCTTTGAACTCGGTCCAACCCGCATTGATGGGTAATTTACTGCGCTCTTGATTAAGGATACGATAATAGGCATTCCAGCCTGCAAACACGGCCACTTTATCTTTAAAAGCAGGTTGCTGGTTGATAAACTCCAACACATTTACATTATGGTTCGGTGGAAAAGTATTTGAATTCACCAAAGTATCGGGATAGCCCGTGAACATTTCGTTATAACCTGGATAAGAAAACCAATACCTATTTTTCACGTTCATCAAATTTCCAAGATGACGATTGCCGTAAAGTTGTCCTTTTTTAGCAATGGTTCCCCATAAAAAAGGCATCAGCACTTCTCGCCTCTCTTCTGCGGTAGCTCTCCAGTACTTCTCTTTCACGTCTTTTTGGGTAATGAAACTTTTGGTGTTGATCAATTCTTCATCCGCCCCTGCAAACAGTTCTTTCCAGCGGTAGCCATCGAGCGTAACCACTACCAAATTTTTAGTTTTTTGAGCAGCGACATTCAGGGCCATACCCAATAACATCATCAATACAATTTTCTTCATATCGGTTTAATATTTTCCAATTAAGAAAAATTCACACTCCAAAAGCAAGGATAAAACCGTTGTTTATTTGGATGAAATATCTCTTGATTACCAAAACAATATTCGAAAATTTATTTCATAAAAAGAAAATTTATTTTCAAATTAAGAAATTAAAAATGATCAAAAACATCAAATAACCAGCATACAAGCTCAAAAACATATTTTCCTGTAAAGAAAAATATTTTCTCAATAAGAAAATAAGTTAAGTAAATATTAATCCCATAAAAAGTTTTCTTTAAGAGAAAATAAAATTATCCTACACAAAACGAGTATTATTCATGACTTCTCTTATTTTTGCGAAACAACTCTGAGGTTTTGAACAAGAAATTAAGCTATAACGAAATAGGCGCCATCATTAGAAAATATCGAAAAAGTCAAAAGCTACGACTAGGTGAGCTGGCAACTTCTTCGAATGTAAGCATCGCCATGCTTTCGAAAATTGAAAACGGCAGGATGATTCCTACCATCCCTACTTTGTTTGCCATTATTGGCGCTTTGGATATTTCGCCAGATGTATTTTTTGGAGAACTGAGTAAACAGGATACCTTTCCTGGATACATTTTCATGCCCAAGGAATCGTACACACCTTATGTAAAAGAAGAAAATGCAAAGGGCTTCCATTACCTATCTATCTTGGAACATCCGATAGAAGGCTCTTCGCTTCAGGTTTCACTGCTCCACCTGGAACCTAAAGCCAAAAGAAAAGCGGTAAAAACACTGGCCTACGAATATATCTACCTCATCTCGGGAAATATAGACTATGTTTTAGGCGAACAAACCTTTTCCATGAAGGAAGGAGATTCGTTATTTTTTGATGGCAACATTAACCACGTACCGACTAACCATACGCCAAATGCTGCCACCTTATTGGTACTCTATTTATTTAAAGAAAGTAAATAAGGAGATTTATCCCACCATATAATTTACTTCAAAACCTCGGTAGGTTAACATCTCTGCAGTATGCGAAACCACCAGTTTTAGCTGAAAGCGCTCTATTAAAGCTTTAGCCTCCTGCATGCCTCTGTGCAAATCTATAATCCCCCTAATTTCTACCCCATTTTTGATCAACTTAAATTTTCCTGGATCAAATTTGTCAATAAACTTCTGTAAATCTGCGTTTTGGTTAAGCACGGTTATTTCCATATTTATTTATCGTTTTTTATTGCCACAAAACAAGCTACTGTGGATTAAAGCAATGTTCACTTATTGTTATCATTAGCCCATTTCACTGCTGTAGGGCCATTTTTACAGCATCAACAACAAAGCTTAGGTTTTGTTTGGGGCATATTTTAAACATCACCGTTTGGTAACATTCACTTCATCTAGCCGCCCTACCTTTACACATCGCTCCTACAAGATACAAATCCAACATTCCCAGCCATGTACAAACTATCGTTATTAGCCGTCATTGCATTTTTGCAAATACAGGAGCCCAACCCAAAACACGAATTACTTCAGCGTAAAACATACATGGCTGTTCACCGAGCAGAAACTTTGGAAAGTGTGATTTTGCGTATTTACCTAGAAACCCGCACCAATATTGAATTTAGCAGTGCTTTGTTGGCACCCTACCGTGCAAAAGCAGCAGACTATAAAGGAGCTAGCTTAGGAATAATTTTAAAAGAGCAGCTGAAAGACACGCCCATTAAGTACCGTATTAGAGGCAATACCTTGACCTTATACGCGGAGAACAACCATCCGCAAAACGATTAGAAAAATGGTGACTTAGCCTTGCGAAGCCTTCACCTCTTCATAGGTTGGGCCATACAGGCCTGGAGGTTTATTGCCAGTGGCACGAAGATAGACCACCATCTCTCCTCTGTGGTGATAAATATGACTGAACAGGAAACCGCGAGCGACTAAAGCCCTAGGCATTGGACCCAGCACGGTACGATCGCCCACTTTCATGGTCCAAGGTTGTTGCAAGCCTTCATCTGTTGCCGATTTCATGGCCGCCCTAGCCTTTTCCACGTTCCGTTCAAAAAGTGATAGCGTTGCTTCGATATCACTTGCCTCGCCCCGCTCCAAATGATCGGCGGCCATATCATACACTTCCTTTTCAAAAACACCTACGTACCAATAGTAAATGGTCGCAATATGTTGGGCCAATTCGCCCATTGTCCACGAAATTGGGGAAGGTTTGTAAGCAATATCTTTTGAGGGAATAGCCTGCAATAGTTTTCGAGTACCTGCTACCTCATGTTCAAATTCGGCAATGAGCGATTGCAACATCATCATTCAACTTTTAATTCTTATCAAAACGCAATGACCACAACCGTATGTGATCTTTGTTTGCACTTAACGACTTTAAACTACAGAAATTTAACGCCCCATACAATAGAAAAGCGTAATAATCACTACCAGTACAAACAAAACTTTCGAGAGGTCTCCTTGATATTCCCTGATATTCATACCCTTGATTTTAGAAATAAACAAATAGGCTATCATTTTGTTTTTCAAGCCAAAAGGTTTAATTATAAAACCGAAAAATCAGAAAAATAGTATCCGAAACAGTCTGTATATTTTTAAAAATATTGTTTGGCGTCCCGCGAAACACCGACCTTGATGTCGAAAGATGGCGTCCCCGTCGTCATTATACTTTCTCTGAAAAAATTAAGCAGTACCTAAAAGCACCGACTTAGCCAACTTTGTTTCACACTTTTAAGGCTACACTAATTTTTCAAATTTGCCTTAATGAAAAGCAGTTGATATTTAATGGCATCAGACCAGTATTGCCAGTTATGCGCCCCTGGATTAGTCATAAAAGTATGCGGAATGTTCTGGTAGGCCAGCTTTTCATGCAACTGAACGTTCACCTTGTAGAAAAAATCCTCCGTTCCGCATTGAATGAACAAAGCCAAAGAATTAGGGGTAAGCAAATGAGTAAGATTGATGACAGATCTACTCTCCCATTGATCAGGCTTTGCGGCATAAGTTCCAATACGCTTGGCAATGTCCCAATTATTTGGGAACGGACGCAAATCTACTCCACCACTCATGCTTCCAGCCACACTAAACACATCTTGATGTTTAAAAGCCAGATAAAGTGCCCCATGACCACCCATACTTAAGCCAGTGATGGCACGTGCTTTTTTATCGGCAATGGTTTTATATTTTCCATCTATCCATTTTACCAGCTCAGTAGCCACATAGGTTTCATATTTGTTTTCAGGCTGCTCTGGACTATCAAAATACCAGCTGCTGAAATTACCATCAGGGCAAACAATGATCAATTGGTGCTGATCGGCCAAGTCTTTAATGGCAGGCACTTTTTTAATCCAATCGGCATAATTACCCGAGTAACCGTGCAACAGATAAACTACGGGGAAACGATTTCCATTGTTATAGCTAGCAGGAGTAACTACCACCGCCTTGATTTCCTTTTTCATGGAAGCGCTATAAGTTTTAACCGTATCCACATCGGCTGCGAAAGTATTCAGCGCCGATAGCAATAGCAACATGCTCAATATTTTTTTCATCTGATCTGCTAGTCTGTTATGAGATAATCCTTTGCGTTTAAATCGCTTTTGAAGATAGAGATTTACAAGGAATTATTGAAAACTTCCATTAAAATGAATTTATCAGAATAGCAGATCAAGCAGTCACCTTGGCAACATCTCAAGCCTAAGCAACACCTCTCCGTTCTACTAAAAATCGGCCTTGGCTGATGCGGACAGCAGCAATCTGCCCTTCTACCAACTTTAAAAGCATCAGGCGCAGCCGACGAATTTCCTCCATTTTGGTCGCTCAAAATGGAGTGCCAATGCCCTGCATGAGGGCAGGCAAGACCGTGCGAGGGTATTTTTTTCTCATAAAGCCCAAGTACCACTACGCTAAATTGAAGAACCTTATCTCTTTTCCTTATCAGCGCTAACTTCCTCCACTTCTTTATCTTCTTCCATTAACTCAATTTGTACAACAATCCCCTCCCGTCTTTTTGAAACAGGAATAGTGATGCCTCCAGCTAGTCCCACACCGAAACTTGCGAGCACAATCATCGCAGCAAGGCCCATTAAGCGCATTGCCTTTTTTATTTTTTTCATTAAATATTTTCATTAGTCTAACAAACACCTGCCTTTTGGCAGTATTAATTTCCTAGCGGAACGGACTAATGAACTGGCTGAACAGCCAAAGGCATACAGACACGAAAAGGGAGCACCTGCATTAAAAACATAGATTTATACTGTACAAAATCCCAATAGAGTTGCTTCATTCGATTACTCAACAACACCGAAAGACAAAGCGAATACAGAACGATATAGCTTGTCCATTTGAATCGCCCTCCAACAACTGAAAACGATGTTTCTTTCGATTGCTCGGCTTCGATGATCCGCCATTCTGTATGTGCTTTTTGCAACAGCACATTGGATCGCGCAGGAACTACGGGCGTAAAAAGCAAAGAAAGCACCACCACGAGCGTCATTACTGCTCGCATTAAATTGGTGTGCTTAAATGGTGTGCTTCGCTTTTTCACAAAATCAAAGATAAGGGATGATGAAGAAAGATTTAAAACAACAAGCCCCTTACCTTCGGGGCTTGCTTAAATCAATTTCAGCTACCATCCATTTTTCGCTTTTTCTTTAGCAATCTCTCCCAAAACCTCTCGTCTTTCAGGTAAATTCATGGCACTTAAAAGTTCTTGAGCTCTATTCAAATACGCCTTTGAACGATTTTTATCATTAGGCAACAATAACTTATACAATTCAAAATGAAAGCCATAATATCCTGAAAAATACTTCGTAGCCATTTCGTAAACTGCAATTTCATAATCTTTTAGGCCGCTAGCTTCATAACGGGATGCCAAACCATTTAAATCAGCAAGTTCTGGCGGATAAAAGTAATTACCCAATTTAGATGCCTCCTCTATTTTGGTAATTTCATCCTTAATTGAAGTAGGCGCTGTGATCAATTTGTAATTGTTATCTACCTGTGCAATTTTTGAATACCTACCGTTAAAATCGACAAATATTTGTGTTAACAAGTACGGTGTGGCAACAATTGGAACGGCGGTATGTCCCGAATTTTCGGCGACAAAGGTGGTTATCGTATTGAAAAATATCGGAAACTCGGCTTTCAAATCATCAAACAGCTTCCTGTGATAATAATCTTGATTTTTTGCTTTACCGCCTGTAGAAATGAATATTTTGCTTTTATCTACCTCCTTATTTTTTTCCATAGCTAAAACAAGCTCCTTAAAACTATCTAAAGGAGTGTTTGCAATTACCGCCGAATAATATTTTGGACTTTTCAGATAGGAATAAAGCGAAAACGATGCAGAAAACGAATGCCCAATCAGCATTTTATATTGACTAGGGTGGTATTGCTGAATTTGCTCATCTACTTCCTTTGTAATAAATTGATGCAGGGGCAGTTCATCACCTTCAATACTTTTGATCCCACATTCCCTCACTCTATTCAATAATGGTATGGTTACCACAATTGCCTGTGGAATTTGATGGGTGTACTGTAAATATTTGATGGTACTCAAAAGCGGGTTCACCAGCCATTCATGTTGTCCATCCAAGATATAAATCACGGGAAGCTTAATTTCTTTAGATTGAGTTTTGTAAAAATCGGGCGTGGTAACGTAAATAGTTCTCTTCTGGTTAAACGCCTTCGATTGAAATGCTAAAGTGTCTGTTTTTTGCGCAAATGCAAAAGCCGAAATAAATAAGATGAGGATTAGGGTAAGTTTTGTTTTCAATGTTTATTGGTTTAAAGGTTAATAACATATTCTAGATGCAAGTCACCAAACATTAAAACCTACAGCCGCTAAGCGACATCAGCATCCAAAACACACTTGCACCAACTAAGAGCCTACTTAAAAAATCCAGTTTTGGATGAACAGAGAAGCGAGCGGTTAATCAACTCAAAACTAAAACTTTCACTACAGTTTTACAAATGGTTTTACGCCTCCAACAAAGCCCTCTGGCACAAGTGTCAGCTTGTACCTACAATGTTCTGCTTTTTCACAAAAAAATAATGATATCACAACAAAAACAACTGAAATTAAACCAACATACCGTCCTAAAGTCCAATCAACCCGATACTGGAAATACCACTGATTTGTAGCCAAGGGTTTAAAAAATTGATAAATTCATTTCGATTATGTTGAAAACAACCCTCAGTATTTGACAAGAGGCTTAACATGTTCGTACCTTAAAATCATGAAGAAACAGCTATATTTGGCAACACTGCGCTACTACTGGATGCAACAAATGCTGATATTCAGTCTATAGGCGGAAAAGGCAAAGACTTTTGGATATTTGGCACCAACTACACCAACGACCCTAAACCTGAAACGGATGAAGCGCTGGAGCGCGGGGAATGGAACATTCCAGTTTGTAGTTACAGATCTTTTGCCCGGTACTTGGCAAATCCTAAAAGATGGGAAAATATTTAAGCCAGCCATTACCGCAAGTGGAGATGAAAAAAGTCTTCATTTTACGGGGACCGAAGGAAGCTACCGTTTTTTAAGGTAATTACCCTTTCTGACCTAAATGCCCACCCGTACCTACACCAACAAACAACCTCAAGAAATTGTTAAAGCGCAAGTACCGCTAGGGTAAAACCAGAGAGAGATAAATAAGAGAGGACTATCCTATCCAACAGCAATAAGTGAAAAAGCCCGCAGTAAATCTGCGGGCTTCCCATCATAAAAATACATCCTATTAATTGGTTTGGCGTATCAAAGTCATTTCAATATTATTTAATGATCAATTTTTGCGTTGCCAAATCTGCAACTTTCACCAAATATATGCCTGCTACAGGTTTATTATTCAACGTTACCTTTGCGATCCCTTCACTTACTTGAACATTTTGACTAAAGATCACACTGCCTTGAATATTACTTATGCTAACTTGAGCATTTTTAATCTGACTATTTCCAACAACTATGTTAAGCTCTGTGGTGGTAAGTGGATTTGGCGACAACTCAAGCGATTGCGAACCTAAACCTACATTTTGAGTGGTATGGCCTACAATTTTCGTATCTCCATTAAGATCAACTTGAGACAAACGATAATAGTTAATGCCGTGTAGTGGTTTTCGATCTAAATATTGATAATCTAACCTAGTTGAGCTATTGCTGCCTTTAGAGTTTACTTTTTGGAGTGGCGCAAAGGTTACCCCGTTGCTACTTCTTTCCAATAAGAAATGGCTATTGTTTTGTTCAGAGGCTGTTGCCCAGTTTAAGTTTACCCCTCCTGAAGTTAATAATTTGCTATTAAAGTTGATCAAACTCACTGGTAAAGTAGAGTCATTTGGCGTACCAAAAGCTTGAAGTTCAAAAATAGAATAGCCATAAGGAGCAAAGGCCGCAGTTTTCTTTGTGCAATAGATTCTCAAATAGCGACCTGTGCCAGTTAGCGTATGATTGCGTTGATTATTTTCGGCGGCATTTGCCGTTACTACCAGGGCATCTTGATAATTCACCTGATTTGAAGAAAGCTGTATGGTATATTCATCTGCTTTTGCTCCTTCCCATAAAATATTTACTCCACTGAGGTTATAAACTGCTCCCAAATCAACTTCGATCCACTGCACATCGGTTTGGCTGGCATTGTGTCCGCTCTCCCATCTTGTGCCTGCCGCTCCATCATTAACATTTTTCGCTTGACCAGCTATATTCTGTATAGAGGAAGCGGTTACTGGTTGGTTTAACGCCAAGTTAGTGGTCGCATTACAGCTACCTACCACAAATTGATGTCTTGCGGCTGCATTATTCTTTTCGGCACCTGTGGGGCCACTATAAGTAAAGTAGAAATAAATAGTTTGCCCATTGGTAGCATTAAGTGTAAACGGCACATTGGGCTGAATTGTGTAGCCTGGGAGTGGATCTGTACCTGTAGTATTATAATATAAGATTAACGTTGGATTTCCAACCGATGGACGATTTGGATTAGGTACAAAAGTAATCGTGGGATTGGTGGTACCCCAAGAAAATTTGTAAGTATAGTCGCTATCCATACCCAGCCCACCGCATTGCGGTATTACAACAGGTAGTTCTACGGTAACATTTACCGTACCTGATATGCTGGTATTTCCAGAATTGTCTGTAGCTACCGCTGTAATTGCGTAACTACCCGTCCCAACGCCCGACCAAGTGTAGGTATAAGGGGCAGAACTGTCTTCACCTAGTTTGGTGGCACCATTAAAGAATTCTACCTTGGTCACTGTACCATCCACATCACTAGCTGCAGCCTCTAAGCCAATATTGGCAGGTGTAGCGTAACTAGCATTATTGGCTGGGGCCACCATGCTTACCTTAGGCGCCAAATTTGCTGGAACGGTAGCACTATAAACTTCTAGCTCGTAAATTGAATAACCATAAGGAAGCATCCTTTCTGTACAGTATACTCTCACATATCTTCCTGAAACAGATAGACCAGTATAGTCGTTCTCTAACGCAGCATTATTGGTAATATCTCTTACTGGAGTTCCCCAATTGTTGATATCGTTAGCTACTTCTATACGATAATTTTTACCACCGGCTGCTTCCCAAGTGATTTTGATCTGACTGATGTTGTAAACAGCACCTAGATCTATATACGCCCATTGAGGGGCTGTACCATGTACACTCTCCCAGCGGCCACCAGTAGCACTACCATCTACAATGGCATTTCCGCCTACACCAGAAGAAACAACTACTTGCTTGTTCAAAGCAACATTTGTTTGTGCGTAGACAAAAAATGTAAAGCATAGCAAGCTCATTAAAAAAGTAAATTTTAATCTCATTTTTTTGGTTTAATAGGTTAATAAATAATCAGCGAAAGAGAACGAGCTATATTTAAAAGAGGCGACTTGCGTCCTGCTGAAAAAAGACGAGAAAAAACCAATGCATTTAACGGTATGAAAAAATGCATTGGTAAATTTTAGATAAATACTAACACTAAGGCTAGTTAAAGGACAGCCAGTTTAAACAGCTTGTCCCGTTTTGAGAGGTCAATCTTAAGGTGTGTTTTCCTTTTGTCAACGTGATATCGGTTTCAGAAGTTTTCCATATGTTGTCTTCTCCTGTTTTTGCCAATGTCCAAGTTTTGTTCTGCTGTCCGTCAATACCTATAGAAATCGAGACATCACTATAGGAAGCGTGACGTAGCTTTAACTTGTAAGCCCCATCAGCAGGCACATCGATCTGATACTCCATCCATCTATCTTTGAGAAAATCATAAACTTCAATGACACCAGATTTATCCGTAGTTGGACGCAAATAAATACTTTGTGCCCATTGGCCGTCTTGCGTGGCTGAAGTTGTAGAATTAAGGGCGGTGTAATGTGCTGCAGGTATTACCACTCCCTTACCATAATATAATGTCTTATCAAATGAAGACATGTTTATGAAAACCTTACCAGCACTGGTAAGCGTATAGGGCTGGGTTTTGGTAAGCAATTGCATAAATGGATAAGTATCCACACTTCCTGCATTACGGGGAATAAACCAAGCATATTTTACCACTTGTGGATTTGCCTCCATATAGTTTACCACGTCACACATATACCTTATCTGCTGGTTCACATTTCCTATACTTGGCTCCCAAGCACAAAACTCTGTCATCCAAATAGGCTTACCATATTTTTTGAACCTTTCCACATAACTCTTGAAGGCAGATGGTACAGCCATATAACAGTGTAGGGCAATGGCATCAAAATAAGAAACCGGCACCAAGGTAAAAAACTCATCCAGCCACTTAACTGGATCACTGTAGCCTGCTAAAGTACCATAGTTCATGGCAGGTGAAACGATTTTCATCTTCAGCTCATCTGCCAAGCTTTTTACCTCATGAAAAATCGCCGCCGCTTGTTGGGGCGTCATATTCGCTTGATCGGTAAGGTTTGGTTCGTTGTAAGCTAAAATATACTCACATTCTGGATGCTTTGCTTTATAGGCCCTAATTCGATCTTTATTAAAATTGCCATTCCAAGTCATTGGGTAAAAAGCGATATTCTTTGCCGATGTTTTCTGATCTAGATCGCTAGAAATATCATTTGCCCAATTGTAGAACCAAGAAACACCTTCTCCCAAAAGATTGACGTCATCCATGATTTGGAAATTATACGAAACCCCTCTTTTTGCACTACGTTGCTGCAATGACTTCACCTCAACTATTACTTCTTGTTCTTCCTTGCTAGTACCATTATTGCTTTTCTTGCAAGCATAAGTACCAGTGCATAGTAGTAATGCCGCTAAGAAATATATCTCTCTTTTCATGGCTAGTTGGTTTTTTGGTATACCTTAACAAAATCTACATACATCTGCGCTTGGCCACTACCTAAAGCAGTAACCTGACTTGCATTTTGTATGCCTGGAAAATGTCCTCCAACAGCTAAATTCAATAGAATAAAGTTGTCTTTATGAAAATATTTGCCAGGAGAATTGTCATCGGCTTTATTGGTGATGGCCATTTCAAAATAAGGGCTTACATTTGGATTTTTATCTAAATCCAAATACATTTTAACTGCGTTTTCATCCCAAATAACGGTGTATAAATGAAAATCATCTTGTAATCCATAACTTGAAGTATTGTCTTTGGCGTACATCGGATTACCTCCCGTCGGTTTCCAAATCCCCCAGTGCATGGCACCGTTGAAGTATTTGTCTTGGGTATTATTTCTGATCCCATTAGCATGTCCCATTTCCAGAATATCGATTTCTCCACATTGCGGCCAGCCCACTTGATCAAAGTCATTGCCCATCATCCAAAATGCAGGCCATAGGCCATTGGCAGTTTTAGGCAGCTTGATACTTGCCTCTATTTTTCCATATTTGAAAAACTTTTTGCCTTTGGTAATCAAACGTCCTGAAGTAAATTGCTTACCTCCAAACTGTTCTTTCTTAGCGGTAAGTATAAGACAAGTTTTTTCCGTTTTGGGTTCCTTTCCAATCGTTACGTTTTCTTCACGGTAAAACTGCAATTCATTATTGCCGCCGCCATTTCCGTTCACTTCTACTGTCCAATTGCTTTTATTAAGGGTACCTTCCGCAAAACGGTCTTCCCAAACCAGTTTGTAGCCATCCTTTTCGCCAGAACCCAATTCGTTATTTTCTGGCTTGGCCTCTGTTTTTTCCTTACTGCCACAAGCGGTAAAAATGACCAATAGGAGAGTGAAAAATATATTATAGTTCATTAACTTCATTTTTTTTATTTGATACGAACCTCGGGTGAACCCCTGTCCATTTTTTGTAAAGTTTCTTGGTTAAAGTTCCAGTACGTCCATTCGTTCCCACTCCCGAGTAGGCGCTTCCTCCCTATGATGACTGGAAAGGAAATCGCCTCTTGTCTCGTACCTTATTATTAACTAACCTATTTAGCTGGTTTGTAAAAGAAAATTCCGTCTACATCCAATACTGTTCCTGCAACTGGCCCGCTTAGTATTGCAATGATGTTTGCATTAAAGCCACCGGCAGGATACCTGATTCCCTGATTTTTGATATATGAAAATGGAATTTCAAAATGTTGCCACTCCCCATTGCGGGTAAAGTTGCCATATGGAGCTACGCCTTCAAATGCAGTAGCACCGATAGTAATTTTTGCGGTATTAGTACCGTCATACAAAAGAACTTGGTGGGTAGCATTGTCCTTACTCTTCATTGCAAAGTGCAGTACAAAGTCATCAGTCAATGCACTCAAATCTGGCTTGAAAGTTTGAGCTGGTGCAAATCCACAACCAGACCAACCTGCAGCATTAACCACTAAACTAGTCCAGCCTTCTACTTCGCCAAACGAGTTGGGGCCTGTAGATGTTCCTGCAGAGTAAGTGTTATCCCACACATATAGAAACATGTTTTTATCATCGGTACGGTAGTCCTTTTTTACCTTAGCGTGGATGTTTTTCTCACTGGCAGCGTCTAAGG
>NZ_JAELTX010000135.1 GCF_016429065.1 Pedobacter sp. ASV17 | reverse complement strand
AATCTACTTGATCTAAAAGCTGACCATTTGTTTTATCTACGTGGATAAGGTAGTAGTTATTTCCGAAAAGGAAGTTTCCGTTAGTTAAAGAAGCAACGCTACCGATATTTACTTCGTTGCTTTGGATTGGCCACCATTGGTAAGTTGATTGTGCCGCTGTATTAGCATCTAAAGTAGTATAGCTATAACCATTGGTAGCAATGATATCGTTGTTTGAGAAAGTAATAGATCTTGCTCCACCGTAAGATTGGAAAGCAGTTCTGCTAGCTTTTTGTCCAGCAAATGAAATGATACTTACACCGCCATTGGTTGATGAAGCAGCATACACTTTGCCATTTTGAGCATTGTATTTAACGTCTTTGGTCGAGTAACCCTCTAAACCTACTACTTGAGGATCTTCTAAGCTGCCACCGTTAGTTTTAACGATACCAACTACAGCAGGAGCAGGGTAGCTATAGCTTTCGAAAGTTTTAAGGTCCATACCTAAGTAAAGACGACCACCACCGTTGTTAATGCAGGTTACATCAGCATCTGGAGTGCTTACTGAAGAAATTAATTGAGGTGCACCTGATTGGATTTGGATCACATCTACACCGCCACCATAAGCAGCACCTGGTGTTTGATAAGCAATGGCATAGTAGTTGCCATAAGCAGATACTTCAAGGGCACTAAGTGCATTGTTGTTAGCGCCAATTAGTGGGTTGATTTTTCCTTTGAAAACCAATTGGTAAGGAAATTCTGCAGAGGTTGCAGCTGCTGTAGCTACTTTTCCGTTAGTTTCTGTTGCCGCTTGAAAGTCTAAGGTTAAACCTTCGTTACTTAAATCAACGCGATTTGAAGGGTTGCTGTTGATTTTGATGATGTTTGATGCTCCATCTTCTTTAGCTACTACTTCTTGCGTTTCTTTTTTACAAGAGTAAATAGTTGCAGTTAATAAGAGCGAGGCAACTAATAAATACTTGTTTCTTGACATTTCTTTTAGTTTTAATTGATATAATCTGATTTTCTATATGAAAAAATGATACCAAACTTTTCAAATCGCGAAAAATACTTTCCCATACCATTTAAACTATGTTTTGCCATAGCATATAGTTGTGGAACTGTGGATTTGTGTTGTGGAATTATTCTGTTTTTGAGTAACATATTCCCCATGTTTTTTGTTTAGAAATTCCCAGGAATTGCCTCGATCAATTTTTGGGTATAGGCCGCCTTTGGATGCTCATAAATTTCTTCTGGAAAACCTTGTTCTTCTATTTTTCCTTTGTTCATGATGATCATCCGATCAGAGATGTGCTTAACTACTGCTAAGTCATGGGAAATGAAGATATAGGTCAAACCAAACTCCTCTTGTAAATCCCTGAGTAGGTTTAAAACTTGGGCTTGTACAGACACGTCAAGCGCTGATACAGATTCGTCACAAATGATGAATTTAGGCTTCAAAGCCAAAGCTCTAGCGATAACAATTCTTTGTCGCTGTCCACCTGAAAATTCGTGCGGGTAGCGATTAAAATACTCGGCGCCCAAATTTACTTTTTCTAGGAGCTGTATCACATGGGCTTTTCGCTCGGCATCATTGGCGAAAACACCATGCACAATTAAAGGCTCCATGATAGATTGCCCTACCGTGATTTTTGGATTTAGGGAGGAATAAGGATCTTGAAAGATGATCTGTATATCTCTTCTTAAACTTCTTAATTCTTTTTTTCCAATATGGGTAATGTCTTTTCCTTCGAAAATCAATTGACCAGAGCTTGGTTCTACCAATCTTAAAATGGTACGTCCAAGCGTAGTTTTACCACAGCCAGATTCGCCCACTAATCCTAAGGTTTCGCCAGGGAAAACTTCAAAGGAAACTTGGTCAACAGCTCTCACAAAGTCCTGTGTTTTTCCAAACAGACCCTTTTTGATAGGGTACCAAGTACACAGGTCCTGTACTTTTAAAAGTGGTTCCTGTTGATATAGTTTTTCTCTTCTTTGGTTAACTTCTTCTTGTGTATAAGCATTCTCTTCCAGCAAATGTTTTAAACCCACGGCTTTGTTTTCGTTAAGGAAGTCGGCAACGGTAGGCAGTTTTTTCAATAACCTTTTGGGAGAGGGGCGACAAGCCAGCAAACCTTTAGTATATGGGTGCTGTGGGTTTTCGAACAAGGTTTTAGCATTGCCCTGTTCTACAATGTCACCTTTATACATCACCAGTAGATCATCTGCTATTTCGTTCATTAAACCAAGGTCATGCGAAATGAAAATCATGGCCATGTTACGCTCTGTTTTTAGGCGTAGCAGTAGTTGCAGGATGGTTTTTTGAACAGTCACATCCAATGCGGTAGTAGGTTCGTCGGCAATCAACAACTCGGGATTACAGCTTAAAGCCATGGCAATCATCACCCGCTGTTTTTGCCCTCCAGAAAGTTGGTGAGGATAACTTTCGAAAATATTCTCAGGACGTGGAAGCTGTACCTCTTTAAATAAGCTAATGGTTTGCTCTTTTGCCGTTTCTTTATCAATGTTTTGGTGCAGCATAATGGCTTCCCTTACTTGTTCACCACAAGTGAAAACAGGATTGAGAGAAGTCATTGGCTCCTGAAAAATCATCGAAATTTTGTTGCCTCGGTATTTTCGGATTTCTTGGTCATCAAGTTGAAGCAGATTGATGGTGTCTAACTTTATTTCTCCATCTATTTGGGTGTTTTTACCATCATGTAAACGCATGATCGAAAAAGAAGTAACCGATTTTCCTGAACCAGATTCACCCACAATGCCTAGTACTTTCCCTTTTTCAAGGTTAAAACTCACTTTGTGGACAGTTTCCAACCAAATTTTGTCTTCTTGGTTGTAGAATTTTACGGCAAGGTCTTTTACGTTAAGCATTACTCTACTAAAGTAATATTTTCTGGCGGAATTATCGGTAATCCTTTGAAGCGTAATAAAACTTGGGCTAAAGTAATGACATCGCTTTCACAATAGCGGGCTATCCGCTTCAGGTCCTTTTCTCGATAATAAACTTCCCGAACCTTACTGCCATCAAGATCGGCTTTAGGCGTAGGTAAATCGAAAATTGCAGCTAGCAAATTAAGTGAAGTAAAATGCTTATGATCACCAAATTTCCATAGTTCAAGCGTATCAAGGTGGTTAATTTCCCAAGGCTTCTTTCCTGATAACTGTAAAACCTCAGGAATTTGTAGTCCATTGATAAGCATTCTTCTGCACAAATAAGGAAAGTCAAATTCTTTCCCATTATGTGCACATAACTGTAAATTGTTCGATTGGCTATTCAACAACTCGATGAATTGCAGGAGCAATAGCTTTTCATCATGTGCGGCAATTGAGCGTACCCTTAGGTGGATATGCTTCTCTTCCAAATGGAAAAAACCAATGCTGATACACACAATTTTGCCAAACTCAGCCCAAATGCCCGCACGCTCATAAAACTCAGCAGCAGTTTGCTCAGGTTGCCGCTGATATTGACTTTTTTGCTCCCATAACGTTTGAAAGTGAATAGGTAGTTCATCAAAACTTTCATATTGAGGTACGGTTTCAATATCAATCAGAAAGACATTGTTGAGTTTGAGGTGTTTTAGCATAAAAGAGAGGATAGTTGTATCTCCAATTTACTAGTTTTTTCCGAATTATGTCAAAGAAGCCTTCATGCCCCTTGATCAACTAATGGCTCAAAAAGCTAAAATGTTCTAAGGTGTCTTAGGTGGTTAAAAAAATAAACATTAAGGAATGAAGATAATTAAGGCGGATAGTGAAAACTAAAATGTTCTAAGGTGTCTTAGATGGTTAAAAAAATCTTGTTTAATCTCTCTTAATCCCTTCATGGTTTTAAAACTAAAATATCCTAGGTAGTAAAAAACAAAAAATCCCTCCCGAAAACGGAAAGGATTAATCTAGCTCGGACTTTATCCTTGCTCCCTATTCTTTGTTCTAAATACTAGGTGTAACCCAATATTTTAAGTACTTGTTTACTATTTTGCTCTTCACCAAAAACCTCAAAGTTGAAAGTCTCATCCCTGTTTCTACGAATGATCACATGCTTAGGGCTAGGCAATAGACAGTGATGAATACCACCATAACCACTTAATACCTCCTGGTAGGCGCCAGTATGGAAAAAGCCCAGATATTGAACCTTACGAGTACGAGGCATAAACACACTGTTCATGTGCGCCTCTTGGTTGTAATAATCCTGACCATCGCAAGTAATACCACCAAGGTTTACACGCTCATATTCCGCATCCCAGTTGTTAATGGGTAATAAGATATATTTCTGGTTTAAAGCCCAAACATCTGGCAAGTTAGTAATGAACGATCCATCCAACATCAACCATTTTTCACGGTCGTTTTGTTGTTTACGGCCCAATACTTTATACAAAATGCCCGAAGCCTCTGCCACGGTATATTTTCCAAATTCAGTAATGATATCTGGTTCCACTACATCATGTTCAGCACAAATCTCTTTGATACGTTTTACAATTTCGTTCACCATGTACTCATAGTCGAAATCGAAAACCAAACTATCTTTAAACGGCATACCACCGCCAATATCCAAAGTATCTAAATCAGGATTGATTTTTTTGAACTTACAATAAAGAGTTACGTACTTCTCTAACTCATTCCAGTAATAAGGTGTATCAGAAATACCAGAGTTAATGAAGAAGTGCAGCAATTTAACCCTGAAATTAGGATTTGCAGCCACTTTGCTGTTGTAAAAATCAATTACATCCTCTAAACGAACACCTAAACGAGAAGTGTAGAATTGAGAGTCTGGTTGCTCCTCAGCAGCAATACGTATGCCTAAATTGCAAGGAGTATCCATTTCTATTTCGTCATCGTAAAGGTTAAATTCCTCTTTGTTGTCCAAAACAGGGATGATGTTTTTAAACCCATCATGTAACATATCAATAATATACTGCTTATATTGATAAGTTTTGAAGCCATTACAGATAACCGTGATATCTTTAGAAACAACACCTTTTTTCTCTAAGGCGTCAATCATAGGCATATCAAAGGCTGACGAGGTTTCCAAGTGGATGTCGTTTTTCAACGCCTCCTCTACAATGTGCTTAAAGTGCGAACTTTTAGTACAGTAGCAATATTTATAATCACCTCGATAGTTGTTTTTTATAATAGCAGTTTGAAACAGCAATTTTGCCTGCTGGATTTTCTTGCTAACTATGGGCAAGTAGGTAAAGCGTAGGGGAGTACCATACGTTTCAATCATTTCCATCAAATTAAGATCATGGAAATATAGCTCATCATCTATGATGCTAAAGCCATCTTGAGGAAAGCCCACACTAAGATCAAGAAATTCGGAGTAACTCTGCATTGTTTCAAAAATTTTTGCAAAAATGTAATTTTAATTTGAGAAATAGCTTGGTAAGCGGATTTTTTTACAAACAACAAATACGAATGAGTTTTGCTTTCTTTTTCTCAAGGAAAGTTTTATTCGCTAAAACACTTCGCTTATCTCCACCATCATAAAAAAAGGACAAGAGATTGCTCTTGCCCTTTTAAGGTTTCACTTGATGTTTGTTTGGTTTACTTTCGGCTAGTTAACTAATTTTGGTGCTACTGGCTCGATAGGTTTTTCAATTTTAATTAGGTCTTTTGGGCTAATCAAAACTTTGTTAATGATTTCTAAAGTATTTTGTGGCAATGAAGCAACTTGCATTGGGCTTGAACCATCGTAAATAAGGAAGGCTTTTTCGGTACTTATGCCTTTTTTCTTTTTCAATTCCTCTAAATCTTTCTCGTATTTTTCGCGAAGTTTTTTGTATTCAGGAGAATTTCTAAGCTCATCCATCTCTTTCATTTTCTTTTTCCATTCTGGAGAACTGAATTTTTCAGAGATGTCCCTGCCCATTTTGCTAATATCCTCCATACTTTTTTTCCACTCTGTCGACTCAAATTTTTTGCTCAATTCTACACCATCGAAATCAAACTTGGCTATTTTGTCATTCCATTCTTTCGAATTGAAGGTTTTCTCTAGTTTTTTGCTATCGAATTCAATCTTAGCTATTTTATCTTTCCATTCTTTTGAATTAAAGGTTTTCTCCAGCTTTTTGCTATCGAATTCAATTTTAGCCACTTTATCTTTCCATTCTTTCGAATTGAAGGTTTTTTCTAACTCTTTACTGTCAAATTCAATTTTGGCAATCTTGTCTTTCCATTCTTTGGATTCAAACTTTTTCTCTAATTCTTTACTGTTGAATTCTATTTTAGCGAATTTGTCGTTCCATTCTTTCGAATTAAAATATTTATCCATATCAGCTAGTTTCATCCTAATGCTATCTGGCATTTCTTCTAATGAATGGTAAACTACATTATTGCCATTTTTATCTTTGATGATGGCCTTGAAACTCTTTTTACGTTTTACGGTATCTGTGTCTGCCCTCAAACTAGCTAATTGAGCCGGAGGAGTGTTTATCAACTGATGAATAGAAGTGGTTTTTTGATGTTTTTTAGGAGGGTTTTCTTTTTTAGCTGGATTAATCCAAGCCAATGAAACTACGGTGGCCAGCGTTAAGCAAAGGGCTAATATTTTTTGCTTCGCGTTCATATAATTAGTTTTCATATCGGTAATTCTTTTAATACGTTGATACAAGTGTTGATTATTGCCTGTAGCGGCTAGGCTAAGGGCAGGTTGGGTTTTGTCTTTGATGAGCTCCAACTTTAATAGCGCATGGGCGTAGGCAACTGGTGCACCAGTAAATTTCACTACCAAATCATCACAAGCATGTTCTCTTTCGATGTGGATAAACCTAGAGCTAAGCCATACAAAAGGATTGAAGAATAATAAGGTTTCAATACCAGTTTTGATCAAGTTTAGCATATAGTCGTTTCGTCGGATATGAGAAAGTTCGTGGATCAAGATAGCTTCTACCTGTTTGATGTCGAGCTGAGCAACTAGCGCAACGGGGAAAAGAACTACAGGTTTTAAAAAGCCTATGGCCAATGGAACATTTACTTTTTCGGATAAGTAAAATTGGACTTTTTTATTGATGTTGAGTTTTTTCAACATGCTTTGAGCAACGCTAAGCCACTCTGAAGGGAAATTGGAAATGTTGTTGTTTTTCAGTTGTTTAAGTCTGATGTAGCCAGACACCAACACCACTAATTGGAAGCTAATTCCTAAAACATATAAGCTTACGATATAGGGAAAATAGCTCTCTGTTTTAAAGCTCCAACTATGGGTTAAGTTATAAAGCTGTTGAAGGGCAGTTTCACTAAGTTCAGCGTTACCAGCCGCCGCCGCTGCTTTTGAAGGCAAGTTAAATAATGACGCAAAAGTTAGGCAAAAGCTAATGAAAATAAGAACAAGTGCACTCATGGCCAGGTTATGCTTCAGTCTAGCACTCATTTTAGGCTTTACAGATAATGCAATAAATAATATCGCAAAAACAATTGCACCTTGCCATAATGAATGTAAAATACTCCATCCAATAGCTTTAATAAGGTTGTTGATAATGGCTTCCATGATTATTTGTTTTCAAGTTTGTCTAGATACTCTTTAATTAAATCTATCTCCTCCTTGCTTGCACTTTTGTTGCCTAAAGCCTGCATCACTAATCTCGCTGCCGATCCGTTAAACACATTGTCGATCATCTTTTTGACCAAATGTTGTTGTGTCGTCTCCTTGTTCACTAACGCTTTGTAAATGTGTGTTTTTGAACTCGTATCCCTGTCAACCAGACCTTTTTCATGCATAATTTGCATTAGTTTAAGGGTTGTGGTATAGCCTGAATCCTTTTTGTCTAACGCTTCGTGTACTTCCCTAACCGTACAATTGCCCTTTTCCCAAAGCACTTGTAAAATTTCCATTTCGCCTTCCGTAGGCTTCAAAGTTGTGTTGCTCATCTGTTGTACGAATTTTTTCGTATTCAAATGTACGAACATTTTCGTATAATCAAAATATTTTAATAAAATTTAACGATCTTGATTTTTCAATAAGACGTAAGCAGATAGAAAATGTTGCAGCTAGTAGTAGTTAGTTAGCTTAAAACACATTCTCAATAGAAATAGAGGAAGATTTTTTTTAATTTCTTTTAGTCAACCCGTCGTATTTGCCTGTGTTAGGAGGGTCAATTTCAATCAACAGGTTATAGGCTTTCATCTTGTCCTGAGGATTGGCAAGAGATAGCACATTCGTAATTTCTTCAGCTTTTGCGGCAAAATATACGTTTGGAAAAATAGAACCCAATTTCTGTTTGTCGGTTTGTTTGAGGTCTGATAAAGAAGATAGGATATTCTTAGTACCTGCGCCAGCATTTTCCTGTAGCTTATCAAGTCCATTCAAATGGTATTCGTAAATAAAGGTTCTAAGTCCTTTAAATGAATTGCTAAGCAGATTTTCGTTTAACCAATATCGGTTACGCAAACCATCAACAGGTCTCCAGCCCTTTGCGCCAGCAGTTTGTGCAACATTCACCAAGTTTAAGGCTTTTTGATAGTAAGGAGTACCGCCTTGCTTTACAAAACTATCCTTATCCAGTCCAATAATGGTATAGGCGTAAAATCCTAAAAGAGAACTCAAATTGCTTAGAAAGTTCTGCTCCGAAAAATCAAGCGCTTGTCCTTCGGTGAAGTTAAAGCTAAAATCCTTGTCGCTCATGTTCAGCAACGTAGTAGAGTAGGAGCTGCCATAAACAGGTCGGCTCGATTGAATTTGAGCTTCGGCAGTGTAGTTCGAATTCCCATCCCAAGCCGTAATGTTAATCACCAAATTGCATTCAATTCTTTCCTGTGGCAAATACGTTTCAGTAGTCCACTTGTTATTGTTCATAAAATCCCTGATGGTATTTTGCAGAACATCCAAGCTTCGTCTATTGGCATTGTTAATGGTTGGGGCCAAAATTTGAACACGTGTATTCAATTCCTGTGCATTAGCAAACAAGCTGGCCAACGTTAAAAAGAATATGCCAATAGTTTTTTTCATCGATTTTTAGAGATTAGCGTTATTAATATTCATCAACTTTAGTATTTCGGCACAAATATCTTTGGCCACTTCTGTTTTCGATTTTGTTTCGAAGGCAGTTTTCTCTAAAGCTTTATTAAAGATAGTAATTTTGTTCGTTTCCGATTTAAAACCCGCCCCTTTATCATTTAAGGAATTGAGTACAATCAAGTCCAAGTTTTTCTTTTTCAACTTTTCTTTGGCGTAGTTTTCTTCGTCGGTGGTTTCTAGGGCAAAACCTACCAGCAATTGTCCCTCAGATTTTTGTTTGCCCAAGGTGGCTAAAATATCAGTGGTTTTTTTTAGCTCAATGTTAAAATGATCTTCTTTCTTTTTAATCTTTTGTTGTGCCACTTCAACAGGCGTGTAATCTGCTACGGCAGCACTCATCACCGTAATATCAGTTCCATTAAATTGAGCAATACAGGCATTCAGCATCTCTGCAGCACTGGTCACGTCAATTCTTTTAATGCCATCGTCACTTTTTAATGCAGTAGGTCCAGCAATTAAGGTCACCTCAGCACCAAGTTGATATAGCGTTTCCGCCAAAGCAAAGCCCATTTTACCAGAGGAATGGTTGCCAATGAAACGTACGGGGTCAATGGCTTCGTAAGTTGGACCTGCAGTAACCAATACTTTTTTGTCCAATAAAGGAAGCCCTTTTTTGATTTTGTTTTCCAAAAAGGCCAAAATCTCTTCAGGTTCAGCCATTCTGCCTTCGCCATATAAGCCACTTGCCAGCTCACCTTTACCAGGAGCAATCATCGTATCGCCCATCTGTTTCAATTTGGTGACGTTATCTTGCGTGCTTTCGTGTTTCCACATATCCAGGTCCATAGCAGGAGCAAACAAAACAGGGCATTTAGCCGAAAGATAAACTGCTGTAAGTAAATTATCGCAAAGACCATTGGCCATTTTGCCTAGCGTATTGGCACTAGCGGGCGCAATCAGCATGTAGTCGGCCCAAAGGCCTAGTTCAACATGGTTGCTCCAAACGCCAGTTTCGGCCTCAAAATATTGAGTATAAACAGGATTTTTTGAAAGGGTAGCCAAAGTAAGTGGCGTAATAAAATTACTCGCATCTTGGGTTAAAATCACCTTAACATTCGCACCGGCTTTAACCAGTAGCCTCACCAGTAAAGCCGATTTGTAGGCGGCAATACTGCCACAAACGCCAAGGATAATGTTTTTGTTTTTTAGCATCTGAAAGCAAATATAGATAGAAAATCTAATAGCTTAAAAAGCATTTAGCCACAGATGTACAGATTTTGGATCGTCTGTATACCTGTGGCCAATTATCATAAAGTTATTGCCTAAGCAACAATACTATTTTTGCTCTTTGTTCGGGTTTCTGTGGTAAACCTTGTCATTTAAGAACTCATCGATAGCAATTAAGCTAGGCTTAGGCAAACGCTCATAGTGTTTGCTGATTTCGATTTGCTCTCTGTTTTCAAAAACTTCTTCCAAATTGTCGTTAGACGAAGCAAACTCCGCTAACTTGCCATGAAGTTCTTCTTTCATGTTGTTCGAAATCTGATTAGCTCTCTTAGCAATAACCACTAAAGACTCATAGATGTTATCGGTTGTTCTATCCAAATCATGAACATTTCTAGTAACCGTAGTGTTTGGTATAGCTGGTTTTGGAGTACTCATTTTATTTTTGTGTTTTATTATCTAAATTCTTGTTAGTAGTAGTGTCTTTTTTCTTTTTATCGCTTTCCTCTAGTGCTTTGTATTTAGCCATCATCGCTTCGTTTTCAGCAAGTTGTTTTTTGGCGTTAACAATGCCACTCTCGCTATCTTGTTTCAACTGCTTAGCCTCTTTGGCATATTTGCTATCAGGATAGGCCTCTATAAACTCGTTGTAATACTCAATGGCTTGCTCAAAACGCTCTTCCTGTCTATTGGCATAGCTGTTTTTAGCATACATAAATTGAGCCTTAACAATCAATAAGTTCATTTCCTCAGCATACTTAATATCAGGAAACTCAATTTGAGCATTTTTAAGTGCTACCACCGCCGATTTGTAGTTGGTAATATCATAACCACCCAAATCATAGTAAAGCTTAGCATTGTCAAAAGCCTTAGTTTCCAGTTTATTCCTTAAGTTGGCAATATACTGTGCCGCTTGCGTAGCCCTGTCACTTTTAGGGTAAAGGTTAATAAATAACTGTAACGCATCAATCGCCTTGTAAGTATTCTCTTGGTCTAATGACGATTTTGGAGAATCCAAATAATAGCAATAAGCGCCCATATATCGGCACTCCTCTGCATTTTTACTTGCAGGATAAGTGTCGGCAAACTCCTTAAACTTGTAACGAGCCGTAGTGTAATCTTTCAAACGATATAACGTATAGGCATAGTAATAGTTCAAGTCTTCCGCTTCGGCAGTACCACGGTACTTTTGAACCAGACCCTCAAATAAGATCAACGCCTTGTTATAATCCTTTTTATTATAAAGTCTAATCCCCTCCTGATATTTCTTGGCAACGTCATTGCTCAGACGTAATTTTTCGAAACGACTTTTGCATGCCCCCAAGCCCATAAGCAGAACGGCAATGCCACAAATAATAAGGTGTTTAATTTTAAACATTTTGCAAAGATAAGGTAATAATACGACAACGTCAATTAAATAATAAGGGCTAAGCTAGTTAAACGCTTTGCAGCTTTAAAATACTTAACAATTTTTAACAAAGCAACCAGGGATATTCTTTTCTGGAAAGCAAACACATCAAAACGATGTGAGTTAGCCCCGCAGTCCATTACAATCTTTTTGTTAAAGGCCTGTTCCAAACCTCATAGGTTTTAGAGCGCTAAGCAAATTAAACCTATGAGGTTTCTGAAGCTAGGATAAAACAAAAAGTATTTCCATTCCCGTCGGGTTTAGCTGGCAGGGCCAACCTAATTATTGATGTATATATTATATATAGGTACGTCAACTTAAATGCAAAGTGTCGGCTAAATAGAAAGTCCAATACAAGCTTTAGTTAAAGGCCTGCTCCAACCTCATAGGTTGCTAAAATCTATAAGGTTTTTGTCTAACGCTACAAAAGAATTATTTCCATTCCCGTCGAGTTTATGTAGCAAGGCCATCCTAATTGCTCACGTATATATTATATACTATATAGGTGCGTCCATTTAAATGCAAAGTATCGGCTAAATAAGAGAAGATCCTTCATGTATATATTTCTAGGATCTATAACGAGATCGCTTCGTTGTTCCTCTCCGTAAAATCGGATTAGATTCTCGTTATAACGTTTACCAATTTCGCCAAGGCGAGTTTTGCGACGCAATCTTAAAGCAAGCTATTCGCCAAGCTTATCGAGGTGTACAATTAAACGAAACAATAATCGGACTCAGGTTAATATATATGATGGCATACCATATATAGGTATAGTATATATAAGTAGAAATCAACTGTAGTCTTATAGTATATGTAATATTGGGTCAAGCCACCTCAACTGCCACCCATATGCCTATAATCTATTCTTAGATTACCCCCAAAAGCACTTCATTTCTCCCATTTTGTGCCATTTCAGGTTCCTGTGCATGATTTTGTAGATTTTTTCCTGCTGTTTTACAGTGCTTTGCAGGTTTGTGTGCGATAAAGATTGCTCTTCGTATTGTGGAAGCGAAAACAATTCCTACCTTTGCACTCCGCTTCGGAAGGAAGGGGGAAAGAGAAGGAAAGTGAGAGGGGTTAAATTGAAGGAACGGCAGTTAGGAAGGTGAAGATGGGGCTCTAAAAAAAAAGTTATTTTTTTCTTGCAAGTTGAATAAAGATTGCTACCTTTGCAACCCGCTTCGGAAGGAAGGGGAAAGACGGAAGGAAGGACAGTGAGGTTGGTTTTGAAATAGGGGGAACAGGATTTGCAGGTGTTTCTGGAACTTGAAAAAGGGACAGAAAAAAAATAAAAAAAAGTTTGCAGGTTTTAAAAAGTTTCCTACCTTTGCAGTCCCAAACGAAACGGGAGCCAACGAACGGAGTTCGAAGGCGAATAAAAAAAAGATTGAAACAGCGGAAGCGGATGCCAGAACATTAAGACTGGCGGACGGGAAAGTTGAGGAAATATAGAAGACCGCCGCGAGGCCAGGTCGGAAAGTTCATTAAAGAGATATCATTTATAAAAGCGCAGCGAGGCGAGAATGTTTACTGTAAAGTACATACAGCCAAACTGTTTTCTTTAGGTCGGTTCTTACAGACAATACAATTAAGAACAGACAATCAATTTTAGTTAATAGATAGTCAGTGTTCGAACTACAACATTTTACAATGGAGAGTTTGATCCTGGCTCAGGATGA
>NZ_JAELTX010000134.1 GCF_016429065.1 Pedobacter sp. ASV17 | reverse complement strand
GTTTTAATGGTCGCGATTTTTACTTAAAACAGTTTTTGATTGCTCAAAACCTAGGCCTCCTTTGCTCCGTTGGGTATTAATTTCCGTGCTAAATTGTCTATTTGCAAAACTGGCAAGAGATAGGCTTAACAAACAAATAATCACCGACAGGCTAAAAAAACTTTTTGGAGTATAATAGTCTATCATTCTTATCTTCCAGAATACATAGGCGATTAAAAAGGAGAGTATAATACCTACAGCGATAAACAATAATAAGAACTAAAAAGGAGAAGTTAATAACGTGATATAAGGTAGCTCAAATACAAACCATAGAAGAGATGGTATCAATATTACATACAGAATAAAAGGCACTTTCGGCTTCTTTTTGCTCGCCCCGTCCATGAGAGACAGGGCATTGTGAGCCGTATCGAAAATGTCTAATAGCTTCATGTGTAGACACTAAGTTTTCTGCGGTTTCTTTTTGGCAGCAGGAAAGAGTACGTTATTTAAAATCAAACGATAACCTGGTGAAGTGGGATGCAGGCTCAAGTCGGTAGGAGGGTCGTTTACCTGATGCTGGTAATCTTCTGGGTCGTGTCCACCGTAAAAACTGAACTGTCCTTTGCCTATTTCGCCGTGTAGGTAACGTACTTCGGCACCAGCCTTATTCTCGCCAAGTACCGTAATGCTAGGTTTAACCAAACTTTTGCGGAAAGCGGTGGTTTGGCCCATAAACCCTTTAATTACTTTTTCGTGGTTTTGGGTAAGCATGGTTGGCACTAAATCCCACTTGGCAGAGAAATCAAACAAAGTGAAATAATCGTTGCTTTCGTTAAAGCCAGTACGGGTTTGAGTCGCATCTATGTCCGAAAATTCATAATTGTATGGGTTCATGTCGAGCTTAAAATTGGTAAAAGCCACACTCTTTCCATAATCAAGTTTGGCTTGGGCATTCGCATCCATGCCATCACCGTCAAACATGCTTTCCAATATATCTACTCCTTCGGCAGCGAGGGCAATATCAAAACTATCGGTGCCCGAACACATGGCGAACAAAAAGCCGCCTCCTGCACAAAATTCTTTGATGCGTTTGGCCACGGCCAATTTCATCTGCGAAACCTTATTAAAACCATTGCGTTTAGCAGCAGCTTCTTGGTATTTCACATCTTCTTGGTACCAAGTTGCATTTCTATAGGATGACCAAAACCTTCCATATTGTCCTGTAAAATCTTCGTGGTGGAGGTGCAGCCAATCGTAAGAAATCAGTTTATCTTTCAAAATTTCATCGTCGTAAATAACGTCGTAGGGAATTTCGGCATAGGTAAGCACAAGGGTTACGGCATCGTCCCAAGGGAGTTTGCTTTTAGGAGAGTACACGGCAATTTTAGGAGCTTTTTCCAGTTTCACCATCTCCATGTTTACGGCAGGGTCGCTAATTTCATTAAGAATAGCATTCACTTTACCATCAGGCAATACTTCGTAAGAAACACCCCTAATTTTGCATTCGTCTTCAATCGCTTTGACTTGCTTTACCAAAAAACTGCCGCCACGATAATTGAGTAGCCAGTCAACCTCTACCTGTTGCTTGATGCACCAATAAGCAATTCCGTAAGCTTTGAGGTGGTTCTTTTGGCTTTCATCCATTTGAATGAGGATGGACGCAGCTTTACCTGCTAAATGAAACAGCAGCAATAACACCAATAGCATGTATCTTTTACCTTGCATATACGAATGTAACTTTTTTAGCCCGATTTTAGCATATTAACGTGAAAGTTGGAAGAGGATTGTGGTAGGAATGTTATTGTTGAAATTGTTTGATGGTTGTATTGTTGGGGATGGCTGAAATTCCTTTTACAGACGATAAGGTCTAAAGCAAAAGCCCCATTATCTTATCATCTCATCATCACCTTATCACATTTAATTTATTTGTTTAAATTTGCACTCTTACATAAAAAATTGAAAATGGGTAAAGCGATTATAAAAACGGTAAAAGGCGACATGACCGTGGAGTTTTATGAAAAGGACGCTCCTAAAGCCGTTGCAAACTTTAAGAAATTAGCTAAGGAAGGATTTTACGATGGCGTAGCTTTCCACCGTGTAATCCCTAACTTTGTGGTACAAGGTGGTTGCCCTAACTCTAAAGATGGTGCAACAGGTATGGCAGGTACTGGTGGCCCAGGTTACAAAATCGATTGCGAATTGGATGGCGATAACCAATATCACGATAGAGGAGTACTTTCAATGGCGCACGCTGGTAGAAATACAGGTGGCTCACAGTTTTTCATTTGCCACAGCAGAGATAATACGGCACACTTAGACCGTAACCATACTTGTTTTGGTAAAGTTGTTGAAAATGTTGACCTTGTTGATGATATTCGTCAAGGTGATAAAATTTTGACAGTAGAAGTAATTGAAGACTAAATGCGTTGAGCGTTTGAAGTTTGGCGTTTTGAACGCTTTACGCCCTACGCTAGCCGCTTAACAAATAAAAAAGATGAATTTAAGAGGAATTGTATCTGTTTCTGGTAGACCTGGACTTTTTAAGCTGATTGGGCAAAATAAGGCTGGCTATGTTTTGGAAAGTCTTGATGCACAAAAATTGAAAATTGTAGCCAACTTATCGAATACTAAATTGGCTTCGTTAGAAGATATTACCATTTATGGTGAAGATGATGAGTTGAAACTTATTGACGTGTTGGCCAACATTGCAGCCACTAAAACTGCTGTGCCAGATTTAAAGGCTGATGGAAATGCTTTGAGAAGTTTCTTTAACGAAGTGGCTCCAAACCACGACCAAGAGAAAGTTTATGCTTCGGATATGAAGAAGATTTTAACTTGGTACAACTTGTTAAAAGAAATGCCATTGTTTACAGAAGCTGCTCCAGGTACTGAAGAAGCTGCACCAAAAGTGGAAGACAAAGTTGAGGCTAAACCAAAAGCTGCACCTAAAGCAAAAACTGCTAAAGCACCAACAGCTAAAACCGCTGCTCCTGCTAAAAAAGCAACAATGCCAGCCAAAAGAGGAGCTTAGTCTTCTTTGGTTAAAGATTAAATATGCCTCGTGGTTTTTAAGCTACGGGGCTTTTTTATTTTTATCGAATTAATTAGCTATAAAACTAAAAACTGAAAGAAAATTAAAGATGATTAGACGGATTGTTATCATAGGAGCTTTATTATTTGTATTAAAAGCATCTGCGCAGCAAAATTTCGTAAAATATGTAAAACCTCTTATTGGCACCGAAAAAATGGGCCATACCTATCCAGGTGCTACAGTTCCATTTGGGGCAGTACAGTTAAGCCCTGAAACGGATACCATTTCTTATGAGTTAAATGGGCGCTACAATGGCGAGGTTTATAAATATTGTGCTGGTTATAAATATGAAGATAAAACGATTACGGGTTTTGGTCACACTCATTTCAGTGGAACGGGGCACTCTGATTTGGGAGATTTTTTGATCATGCCAACGGTTGGAAAATTGAAGCTAAATCCTGGAACAGCAAATCAACCTGGGTCTGGTTACCGTTCAAGTTTTTCACATGCCAATGAAACTGCTGAAGCGGGCTACTATAAAGTTAAACTCGATAGCTATAACATTACGGCAGAATTAACGACAACGAATCGTGTTGGAATGCACCAATATACATTCCCTCAATCTGACCAGTCTCATATCGTTTTTGATTTAACGGCAGGTATTTATAATTATGAAGGCAAAAATACTTGGACTTATGTACGTGTAGTAAACGATACTTTAATTACTGGTTATAGGCAAACCAATGGCTGGGCCAGAACTCGTACGGTTTATTTTGCAATGAGTTTTTCTAAGCCATTTAAATCTTATGGTTCTAAATATGAAAATCAAAACCAAGTCTATCGGGGTTTTTGGCGTAAGTTCGACCAAACTAAAAACTTCCCCGAGCTAGCGGCACGTCAAATTAAGATGTATTTCGATTTTGATACCAAGGCAGACGAAAAAGTAAAAGTAAAGGTCGCGCTATCATCTGTTTCGCAAGCAAATGCTTTAGAAAATATGCGGTTAGAAATTCCTAACTGGGATTTTGACGCGGTGAAAAAACAGGCGCAAGATACTTGGAACAAAGAATTGAGTAAAATTGTAGTCACTGCGGATCAAGACCATATGGTGAACTTCTATACGGCATTATATCACTCCTTTATCAATCCAACCACTTATATGGATAGTAATGGTGAGTATAAAGGCTTGGACCAGGATATTCATAAAGCCAATGGTTTCACCAATTATACTACCTTTTCGTTATGGGATACTTACAGGGCATTGCACCCATTCTTTAACATTGTACAGCCATCCAGAAACAACGACATGGTAAAATCAATGCTGGCGCATTATGAGCAAAATTCATTAAAGATGTTGCCTATATGGTCTCACTATGCCAACGACAACTGGTGCATGAGCGGCTATCATGCTGTTTCTGTAGTGGCTGATGCCTTCGTGAAAGGTGTGTTTAATGGTGATGCGGAAAAGGCTCTTCAAGCATGTATAGTTACTTCTAACAAACGAAATTATGAAGGAATTGGCTATTACATAGATAAAGGTTACATCCCCGCTGAGCGTAGCGGTATTTCGGTTTCTAACACGTTGGAATATGCTTATGATGATTGGGCCATCGCTCAGTTGGCTAAAAAATTGGGTAAAACGGATATCTATAATGAATACCTAAAACGCTCCCAAAATTGGATGAACAATTTCGATAAGCAATCTGGTTTTATGAGGCCCAAGTCCGAAAATGGCAATTGGATTTCCAAATTTGATCCAATGAGTACACATGGACAAGGCTTTATTGAAGGAAACTCGTGGAATTACAGCTTTTTTGTTCCCCATGACCCTAACGGTTTGGCAAATGCAATGGGAGGGAAGCTAAATTTTGCAAAACGATTAGATACTTTGTTTACCATGCACTTACCTGACGAATTTTTTGCAGAGACAGAAGATATTACAAGGGAAGGCATTATTGGTGGCTATGTACATGGTAATGAGCCAGCGCATCACGTTCCTTACCTATATAATTGGGCAGGACAGCCATGGAAAACTCAGGCACAAGTTCGCCGAATATTGGAAATGCAGTATAAACCTACACCTGATGGACTAGGAGGAAATGACGATTGTGGACAAATGAGTGCTTGGTATATGTTTTCGGCAATGGGATTTTATCCAGTGGCACCAGGGGCAGCCGAATATGCAATTGGTAGTCCAGCAGTAAACAGTGCAACAATACATTTAGAAAACGGGAAAACGTTTAGTATTGAAGCGATTGGGCAAAGCGCCAAAAATGTTTATGTTAAAAAAGTAACGCTTAACGGGCAGCCTATTACTAATTTTACTTTAAAGCACTCCGATATCTTAAATGGTGGTAAGTTGGTTTTTTTGATGTCGGCAAAACCGAATAAGAGCAAGTAATTACTGATAAGATATAAAACACCAACCTGATGGGGGTTGGTGTTTTTTTATGTGAAGAAATATTTATAGGCGTACCATAGTACCACCAATAGTACCATTACAAGAAGTATGGCATTGATGTATTTTTTTTCTTTAGAGGTGTCAGTCCTGAATCTATAGTTTCTCTTATAATCGCTTGGTAATTTCATAATGCCTCCTTTTTTATAATGTGATGTTTTGGTTAAAGATATTCCATAATTTTTTTGCCACAAATACACAGATATTTCCTGCTATAGTCGCTTATAACTAAAATCTGTGTATCTGAGGCTAAATTTTATTCATGATGATAAGGTTCATTTTTCAAGATGGTAAAAGCACGGTATAGCTGTTCTACAAAAAACAAGCGTACCATTTGGTGCGAAAAGGTCATATCTGATAGGGAGATGCTACTATTGGCTCTTTTGTAAATACTTTCATCAAAGCCATAGGGGCCACCAATGATGAACACCAGGTTTTGTACACTGCCTACCATTTGCTTGTTAATATATTGGGAGAATTGTACAGAACTGTATTTTTTTCCTTTTTCATCCATCAGTACTACAACATCGCTATTGTTCAACTGTTTTAAAATCAACTCCGCCTCTTTGCTTTTTTGCTGTGCTTCGGTAAGATTTTTGGTGTTCTTGATATCAGGAATAACCGTAAAACTAAAGTTGATGTAATGTTTCAATCTGCTAAGGTATTTGTCAATGCCTTCGATTAGATATTTGTCTTCAGTTTTGCCAATGGCAATTAGGCTAATCTTCATCTAGTATTTTATCTTTACAGCTTACAAAATTGCAATTGTTCAAATGGATCATTGAAACAAGTAAGCCGTTTCAGCGTCCATATTCAACAAACGTTTATAATTTCTTCAAATATAATGTTAAATACCGAGCAAGATAGACTAAAACAATACGAAGGTTCAGCGAAACAGCAAAAGGAACATATAGCCGTACTAAAGAAACAGGTCGACAGATTTTCGGTAGTTAGGGTAGCTTTGTTGCTGGTTGAAATTGGTTTCTTTGTGGGCTTGGCCAGTTCAAGTACAGACACTGCCATCGCTATTTGGAGCATTCTTTTGCTGGTGCCTATTGCGGTATTTGTGGTGGTGGTGAAAAAACAAAACCAACTCGAAAAACAACACACTTTTCATCAGAACCTACTTTGGATATTTGAAAATGAAATTGGTATGCTGCAAGGAAAGGCAAATGGATATGACAACGGCACCCAATTTGAAGATGAGCAGCACCCGTATCTTTCTGATTTGGATATTTTCGGAAGGTCATCTTTATATGCTTTGATTAACAGGGGCGCAAGTAAGATTGGTATTGAAACTTTGGCCAAGCACTTAGCTACAGATAGTAATAAAGAAACCATTTTGGGACGCCAACAGGCCACTGCAGAATTAACGGGTCATATAGAAAGCACTTTTGAATTTAGGGCTAACCTAAGGGGACATGAGCTAAATAGGATAGAAGAGATTCAGCATAAGTTAAGCCACCAATTAGTGAAACAAGTTGCCTTTACCGCTAACCGTTTTTTAAGGCTTTATGTGAAATTGATACCCTACTTGATGTTGTTTCTTCTCTTGGCAGGATTGATTTTTGGAGGCAAGTTATGGGGTGTTTTTGGTTTAATGGCTTTTGCCAATGCGATGCTTACTTATGTATATTCTAAACAAATCACCCAAGTTTATTATGGTTTTAGTGGGAGCTCTAATCTGTTGAGCAGCTATGCAGAGGCTATCGCTTGGACAGAAAAACATGATTGGAAGAGCAGCTATATTAATGGATTATTTAATAGCAAGGAAAAAGTAAGTGGTCACATTAAAGTTTTGGCAAAAATTATTGTTGAGTTTGATGCGAGGTTGAATTTTTTGTTGTACGCCATTCTTAATTTCTTTTTGTTATGGGATTTAAAGTGCTGTATCAAGCTGGGGCATTGGAGTGAGAATGCAGGCGCAAAAGTGGCCGTAGGTTTAGACCGAATTGGCTATTTCGAAGAATTGATTTCAATGGCAACCTTGCATTATAATCAACCACAATGGATCTTTCCACAAATAAATGATGGCTTCTCGTTAAAGACCCAAACTTTGGGACATCCTTTAATTCCAGCAGATAAACGGGTAGACAATAATTATGTGCTGAAAGAAAACCCTACGGTGGATATCATTACAGGTTCAAATATGGCAGGTAAAAGTACTTTCTTGCGTACAGTGGGGATCAACATGGTGTTGGCTTATGCTGGCGCTCCTGTTTGTGCCACGCAGATGGAGCTTTCTATCTTTAAACTACTTACATACATGCGTATTAAGGATAACCTAATTGAAAATACTTCGACTTTTAAAGCAGAATTGAACCGTTTGAAAATGATTTTGAAAGAGGTTGAAGTACATTCGAATGCTTTTGTGTTGATTGACGAAATGCTAAGAGGCACTAATAGTAAGGATAAGTTTGATGGTTCGAAAGCCTTTATCGAGAAGCTGATTACATTGCAGATCCCAACTTTGTTTGCTACGCATGACTTACAACTTTCAGAGCTTGAACAGGGGCATCCTACGGCAGTATGTAATTTTCATTTTGATATTCAATTGATAGGAGAAGAGATGGATTTTGATTATCTGATGAAACAAGGGCCTTGTACCAAGTTTAATGCAGCAATTTTGTTAAAGCAGATTGGGTTAGGAGGATAGTTTTTCTTAAATTTTAGTTTTGAACCATTAAGAAGTTAAGAGACATTAAGATTTTTTTGTAGCTCCATACCTTAATTATCTTCATTCCTTAAGTTTTATTCATTCATTTTAGTTTCTGTGACTATGCTTAGATGAACTTAGGTGTCTTAGGTGTTTAATTGTTGTTTTTTACCACCTTAGACGTTTTAGAACATTTTAGTTTTAGGGACTATGCTCAGATGAACTTAGGTGTCTTAGGTGTTTAATTGTTGTTTTTTACCACCTTAGACGTTTTAGAACATTTTAGTTTTAGGGACTATGCTCAGATGAACTTAGGTGTCTTAGGTGTTTAATTGTTGTTTTCTACCACCTTAGACATTTTAAACATTTTAGTTTTAGGGACTATGCTTAGATGAACTTAGGTGTCTCAGGTGTTTAATTGTTGTTTTTTACCACCTTAGAAATCTTAGAATATTTTAGTTTTAGGGACTATGCTCATATGAACTTAGGTATCTCAGGTGTTTAATCGTTGTTTTCTAACACCTTAGACATTTTAAACATTTTAGTTTTTGGGACTGTGCTTAGATGAACTTAGGTGTCTTAGGTGTTAGACATTTTAGAGCATTTTAGTTTTTGAGACCGTGCAGGTGCCATAGGTGTTTAATTTTGTTGAATAGCAAGTGAACTTAGATAGTTAATATTTAAATAACTTTAACTTTATACAATCCCGCATTTTATTCATTTTATTTGAGGTAATGTACAGCAGCGATTTTGGTAAGGATTTTTTATGGGGAGTAGCTACAGCAGCGGCTCAAATAGAAGGTGCTGCCAGCGCTTATGGTAAAGGCCCAAGTATTTGGGATACTTTTTCTAAAAAACCTGGGAAGATTAAGAAAGGACACAAGCCCGATGAGGCCTGTGACTTTTATCATCGTTATGAGCAGGATATTGCTTTGGTGAAAACATTGGGCTTTAAGGTATTTCGCATGTCGATTGCTTGGTCGCGTATTTTTCCTTTGGGAAATGGTACTATTAATGCCGAAGGTGTAGCCTTTTATCACAAAGTGATAGACGAGTGCTTGAAAAATGACTTGATTCCCATGGTGACACTCTATCATTGGGATTTACCCGAAGCACTTTCTAAGGAGGGTGGATGGACGGCTTACGGAATTAATCACGCTTTTAATGAATATGTACTTTTTTGTGCGAAAGAATATGGTGATAAGGTAAAGCAGTGGATTGTTGTTAATGAGCCTTTTGGGTTTACTTCTTTAGGCTATATGTTAGGGGTTCATGCGCCAGGGCTTACTGGAGTGACTAACTTTTTTGAAGCCGCATTGCATACCGCCATTGCACAAGCAGACGGAGGCAAGATATTAAGGGCTGAGGTGAACCAAGCCGTGATTGGTACTGCCTTTTCATGTTCGGAAATTGTGCCTTATAGCCACTCTGACCAAGATGTGATGATTGCCAAAAGAACAGATGTTTTGATGAATCGTTTTTTTCTGGAGCCAGCTCTAGGTTTGGGTTTCCCCACAGGGAATTGGGATGTGTTGGAGAAATTCGCGATCAGCTATTCTACATGGCGCCACCAAAGTCGCATGGCATTTGATTTTGATTTTATAGGCATCCAAAATTATTTTCCATTGGTGATTAAATATAATGCTTTTATCCCTGTGGTGCAGGCTTGGGAGGTAAAGGCTAAAAGTCGTAAGGTACCACATACGGCCATGGGCTGGGAAATTAATGCCGATAGTTTTTATCGTATCATTAAACAATTTGCTGCGTATCCGCAGGTGAAAAACATTATGGTTACCGAAAATGGTGCTGCTTTTCACGATAAGTTGATAGATGGAAAGATTGAAGATGGAGAGCGAGTGGATTATTTTAAGGCTTATCTAGCTGCCATGTTAAAAGCAAAAAATGAGGGAATCAATATTACTGGTTATTTAGCGTGGACCTTGATGGATAATTTCGAGTGGGCAGAAGGTTATCAGGCCCGTTTTGGGTTGGTACATAATGATTTTAAAACGCAGCAGCGTACTATAAAACAATCTGGTTATTGGTGGCAGGAGTTTCTGTCTAAGTAAATCCTTATATTTAAGGATGGATGATAAAATTGTAGTTTATCGAACTTTCTATAACCCAATTGAAGCTAATATTGTGAAAGCTAAATTGGAAGATGCTCATATTTCTTGTTTTCTAACCGATGAACATGTAGCCACCATTCAGCCCCTTTTTAACCAAGCAATAGGTGGTGTAAAGCTTAATGTTTTTGAAAAAGATATTATTGCTATTAATGAACTTTTGCTAGAAGACGAAGAACTGTTAGAGGTTCCAGAGTTAGAAGGTGATGAACTGGAGAGTGCAGTGATTTGCGAAAAATGTGGCTCTACAAATGTAGGATACGGCATGGCAACAAAGAACAAGCACAGTTGGTGGGTAGCACTGGTTTCTCTTTGGATGTTTGTTTATCCCTTTAAGGCCAACAAGTGTTACCATTGTTATAAATGTGGCCACGAGTTTGCTTAATTAAAGCGTGCTATTATATTCTCGTTAACTCAAGCTTTAAAGTAAAACTTTATATTTAGACCTATGGAAGATAAAATTGTAGTCTATAAAACTTTTGAAAGCCCAATGGAGGCGAATATTGTAAAAGCCCGCTTACTAGATGCTGGCTTTGAATGCTTTCTTACTGGCGAAAATGCAGCATTGGTTTACCCAGTGTTTGATACCTCGATTAGTGGAATACAGCTACACGTTTTTGAAAGGGACGTAGAGGCCATCGATCAGTTTTTAACTGAAGATGAGGCTTTGGAAGGACTTTAATTAAGACCTATTTTCCCATTGATACGTACCTATTCTTTAATTTGATGTTGTTTTACGTTCAAGAAAAAGTGTTTTTGTAGTGCTGCTGAAATTTTTTCGCTCTCTAAAAGTGATATTTCTTTGTTGATATTCAAATTTCTTCTTGTCTCTTTTTACAATTTCTCCAATTTGGCCAATCGCTTGATAGACATTGTTTACGAGCGCCCCATTAATGCCTGTTTTAATGGCATATGCTTGTGGGCTAATGCCTTGTTGGTATAGTTGCTGTTCAAATAGCCCAACAATTTCCGCTTTGTTTTTATACCAATCTGTGGTGGTGAACAGGTCAGAGAAATAATAGTTGAATACATTTTCTCTTTGGTCTACATAGTAAATAAACTGGTAGCTCTGTTTTTGCGTTACGTTTTTAAAAAACGAATTGGTAGTTAATGTAATAAATAACAATAAGGTTTTCATAGAACTTAGGAGAGTTAGTTGAGTTTTGTCAACATATGAAAGCAAATGCTTTTGCTAAGTCAACAGCTTATTTAATGATAAAAATCGGAGCGGATTGTTTATGGGATCGAAAATCCACGAAATTTGGCACGAAGAGGTGGTGCTTGTTTGAAGTATTTTTCATAATTGAAGTATTTGAAGTAGGTAACTGCAAATATAACGAATAATTAGAAAAAGTGGCAACAAAGGTGCTACAGATAGGTTTTTACAACTTTAAGAAGTAATAATAAGGATTAGTCGAGATTACAAAAGAAAATCCCAACCAGCTGTTACGCTAATTGGGATTTGTTTGTCTCCCCGTCTTTTCAGACTTACGGACTATTGATTTTTTGCAGCTTTAGCAGCGGCTTCTCTTCTGATGATATTTAATGCACCACCAGCTTTAAACCACTCAATTTGTTGCTCGTTATAGCTATGGTTAACTTCAAACTGCTCTGTGGTTCCATCAGCGTGGTGTAGTACTAACGTTAATGGTTTGTTTGGAGCAAATTCTGTTAAACCTAAGATATCAATCGTATCATCCTCTTGGATTTTGTTGTAATCTTCCTTATTGGCAAAGGTTAAACCCAACATCCCTTGTTTTTTCAAGTTGGTTTCGTGAATACGGGCAAAAGATTTTACCAATACCGCACGTACGCCCAAGTGACGAGGCTCCATGGCCGCATGCTCACGAGATGAGCCTTCACCATAGTTTTCATCGCCTACCACAATTGATCCAATACCATCAGCTTTGTAAGTACGTTGCGTAGCTGGTACAGGGCCATACTCTCCAGTCAATTGGTTTTTAACTGTATCGGTTTTATCGTTAAAGAAGTTAACGGCACCAATTAACAAGTTGTTAGAAATGTTATCCAAGTGACCACGGAATTTTAACCAAGGACCAGCCATTGAAATGTGGTCGGTAGTACATTTGCCTTTAGCTTTAATTAATAATTTCAAGCCTTTAAGATCAGTACCTTCCCAAGCTGCAAAAGGATCTAGTAATTGCAAACGGTGTGAAGTAGGCGAAACTTTTACTTCTATCTTAGAACCGTCTTCGGCAGGAGCTTGGTAGCCCGCATCGTCAACAGCATAACCTTTTTCTGGCAATTCCCAGCCAGTAGGTTCGTCTAGTTTTACTTGCTCGCCTTTATCGTTGGTTAAGGTATCTGTAAGTGGATTAAAACCTAAATCACCAGCAATAGCTAAAGCAGCTACAATTTCTGGAGAAGTTACAAAAGCGTAAGTGTTAGGGTTCCCATCCGCACGTTTAGCAAAGTTGCGGTTAAACGAGTGTACAATGGTGTTTTTCTCCTGTTTCTCTGCACCTGTTCTGTCCCACATTCCAATACAAGGGCCACATGCATTGGTGAAAATGGTTGCATCTAGATCGGTGAAAGTATCTAATAAGCCATCTCTATCAGCGGTAAAACGCACTTGTTCAGAACCAGGATTAATGCCAAATTCGGCTTTTTTGCCTAATCCTTTATCAATAGCTTGTTTAGCTACCGAAGCAGCACGAGACAAATCTTCGTATGAGGAGTTGGTACAAGAACCAATTAAGCCCCATTCAACTTTGGTAGGCCAGCCATTAGCAGCAGCAACCTCTTTCATTTGTGAAATTGGGGTAGCCAAATCTGGTGTAAAAGGACCGTTCAAGTAAGGTTCTAATTCGTCTAAGTTGATTTCAATTAATTGGTCGAAATATTTTTCAGGCTCTGCATAAACTTCGGCATCGCCAGTTAAATGAGCTTTTACGGCATTCGCAGCATCAGCAACGTCGGCACGGTTAGTGGCGCGTAGGTAACGCTCCATACTATCATCATAACCAAAAGTTGAGGTAGTAGCACCAATTTCTGCACCCATGTTACAGATGGTACCTTTACCCGTACAGCTTAGGTT
>NZ_JAELTX010000133.1 GCF_016429065.1 Pedobacter sp. ASV17 | reverse complement strand
CCTTTAGGAAGTCCCTTTTAAAAGAAGAAAGACTTCTGCCAGTGAGGTAAGCAAAGCGCTCAATTCCTACATTGAATTTGTAGTTTTTGTTCATAAAGGCCTCTAGATCTATTTTAGCAGGAATCCCAAAATCAAACAGCACATTGGCCAAATCAGGATTGGTTTGTAGTAAAATGAGCAGTAATTCTTCTCTTTTCACCAGGTCAAAAGCACCCTCTATTTGATGTCCTCCTTGATAGTACGGCATTAGCGAACTGACAAAATGAGGCACTAAAGGAGTTTTCTGTAGCTCATAAAACGCCCCTTTGGCTACCGTTCCTGTTTTCTTAACGCCATGCTTTTGTTGGAACTGTTTTAGAAAAGCTTCATCAAAAACCACTACCACCTTTTCAAAAGCACCATTATCCTCTGTTTTAGTATAACGGGCCAAGTAGTTTTTTCTAATAAGACAGTATTCGCCACCCTTAATGGTATATTTTTTATCACCATCATAAGCCGTAGCATTTCCTTTGGCCAAAAACATAAAGATATGCTCCGGAATAAATTGCTCGGGCGAAATCTCAGGACCCATGTAGCAAGAAGTAATTTCTACAGCAGCCATTATTTAACTCCTTTCCACCATTGTTTAAATACTTGCGTATCGTTATCAAGTTCAACTTTTTCTCCAATCATAGGGGTTACCAAAGGCTGGTTCCCTTCCGCTAATCGGCTAATATCGTTAAGCGGTTCGTCCCATTGGTGCATGGCCAAGGTAAACTTTGAAGAATGGACAGGGAACAATCTCTTAGCCTTCAGATCTTTTGCGGCCTGTAAAGTTTCGTGGGGTAAAGTATGGATAGCTTGCCAAGCCACATTGTATTGGCCGTTTTCCAAGATAGCAAGATCCATCGGGCCAAACTTCTCTCCAATTTGCTTAAAGTGCGTGTCGTAACCACTATCACCACCAATATAAATCTTAGCTTTTGGCGTTTCTAAAATGTAAGAAGTCCAAAGCGTATTGTTACGGGTAAAACCACGACCAGAAAAGTGTCTTCCAGGAACGGTGTGGAGTTTAAATCCATCACCTAAGTTGATTTCTTCGTTCCAATCCCTTTCAATAAGTTGACTAGGAGCATAGCCCCAGTATTCAAAATGTTCGCCAACGCCAAGGCCGCAAACTACTGTTTTTACTTTCGACTTTAGAGCAATGATGGTTTCGTAATCCAAGTGATCGTAGTGGTCGTGACTAATCACCAAATAGTCGATGCTAGGCAAATCATTCACATTGTAAATATCAGCACCTTTAAATGATTTGGTAGTACCAGGGATAGGCGACGCATTGCCACTAAATACGGGGTCCACCAAAAAGCGCTTGCCATTGATCTGCATAAAATAAGAAGAGTGCCCAAACCATACCAATACATTTTCATTTGGAGACAAGTGCAGCAAGTCCGTTTTTACCGAAGGCAGACTGTCTACAGGTTTACGACGGGGATGGTCTTTGAATAGCATGTCAAACATGACGCCCAACATCGAGTAGCCTTCCGTTAAGCTAGGAGTGTGGTGCAGGTTTTGAAATTTGCCGTCTTTATAGTTAGGGGATTGTAACATGCGCTCTAAACGTTTACCGCTGGGTGCCTTGCCAAATTTAGGCGAACGCATATAAAAATAGGTGCTGATGGCCAATAACAAGGCCAGGCTTAACAATACGATCATGGTGTATTTAAATATTTTAAGTGTTTTTTTCATGGATATCTGCGCACTAATCTTTAGCTAATTGCTTAATATCCGAAACTTCTAAAATCTGTTTTGGATATCCTTTCGTGATGCTGTTGACCATTGCTTGGGCAACCTCTTTCATGGTGCTTACGTTATTGGGGAATAAGAAATTAAAAAGCCCATACATTTTGCCAACAACGTTGTAATAGCCCTTAACATTCTGCTGGCCTTCGGTGGGTTTCATAAAACCAGGGCGGAAATGATGTAACGTTTCGAAATCCATTTTAGCGAGGGCATTTTCAGTTTTTCCCTTCACCCTTGCCCACATGATCCTACCTCTTTCGGTACTATCAGTGTGACTCCCTGAGATAAAACAAAAAGCAATATTTGGGTTGATTTCAAGCAGGGTTTGGGCAAAAGCCAAAGTGGTATCGTAGGTGATGTACCTGTAATCTTGCTCATTCATTCCAGCAGAACTAATCCCTGCGCAATAGAAACAGGCATCGTAACCTCTTAGCTGTTCTTTCACCTCGTGAAGTTCAAAAAAGCTCGGCACCAACAGCTCCTTAAGTTTCGGATGAGTTTTGCCGCAGGTTTTTCGGCCTACTACCAATACTTCGGCAATTTGGTGATTAGCGAGGCATTCCAATAAAACACCTTCTCCTACCAATCCGGTAGCACCTGTAAGGATGACTTTTTTAGCAATGTTATTCAATACGTTATGAATTGGATTTTTCTTTGTATGATAAATTTACGATACAAAAGTCAGCATAAAAAATAAACATCGCTTTGTTAAAAAGTTCAATTTTATTTTGTTAAAAAGTTCACAATGTAGTTTCGTAGGTAGATGCTTTGGTGCCGGGCACTATTGTTTAGCCTTTAGAAAGCAAATGCCTATCAAGTTTTACCATAATCTACTATCTTTAAAAAAAGCTAAAAATATTCAATATGCGTTTCCAGTCTATTGTTACCCTAGTGCTACTCGTTTTTGTACTTACCTCATTTACGAACCCCTCATCTATTTATCGTAAAGACTGGATAGATCTTAATAAGAATAATAAAAAGGACATTTACGAAGATCCTACCCAATCCATTGATGCGAGAGTGAATGACCTGTTGAGCCAAATGAACCTGAATGAAGAAACCTGTCAAATGGCTACTTTGTACGGCTGGAAGAGGATTTTAAAAGACTCGCTGCCTACACCCGATTGGAAGAATAAAATTTGGAAAGATGGCATTGCCAACATCGACGAACATTTGAATGGTTTTGTGGGTTGGACCAAAAGAGACGAATCTAAATTTGCGGCAGACATGAAATATCACGTTTGGGCAATGAACGAAACACAGCGCTTTTTTATTGAACAAACCCGCTTGGGAATCCCGGTTGATTTTACCAACGAAGGAATTAGAGGCATAGAAGCCTATGAAGCTACGGGTTTCCCAACGCAATTGAATATGGGAATGACTTGGAATAAGTCTTTAGTATATGAAATGGGTAAAATTACAGGATTGGAAGCACGAGCACTGGGCTATACCAACGTTTATGCGCCTATTTTGGATGTTGCCCGCGACCAACGTTGGGGGCGCTTGGAGGAGGTTTATGGCGAAGACCCATTTTTGGTGGGAACTTTGGGCGTACAAATGACCAAAGGACTTCAAAATAACAATACCGTGGCCGCCACAGCAAAGCATTTTGCCGTATATAGCGCCAACAAAGGAGCAAGGGAAGGGCTGGCCCGTACAGATCCGCAGGTTGCCCCGCGGGAAGTGGAAGATGTGCTACTGTATCCTTTTAAAAAAGTAATTAAGGAAGCCGACCTGCAAGGGGTAATGAGCTCTTATAATGATTATGATGGAATACCCATTACAGGTAGCAAGTACTGGCTAACAGATAGGCTGCGGACAGATTTTGGCTTTACGGGCTATGTGGTGAGTGATAGCGATGCCTTGGAATATTTGTATAGCAAACATCGTGTGGCGGGTAATTTAAAGGAAGCCGTTTATCAAGCTTTTATGGCGGGCTTAAATGTGCGCACTACCTTTGATAAACCCGATAGTATTATCATTTATCTTAGAGAGTTGGTTAACGAAGGACGTATGCCAATAGATACGCTAAACAATAGGGTAAAATCGGTATTGAAAGTGAAATTTAAGATGGGCCTTTTCGACCAGCCTTATGTGAAAGATGCCAATGCTACCCGTAAATTGGTGAATAGTGAAGCCCATCAGGCGGTGGCTTTGCAGGCCTCCCGAGAAAGTATCGTACTTTTAAAAAACCAGGATGGGATTTTGCCCTTGCAAAAAAATAGCAAGGTGGCGGTAATTGGCCCAAATGCCACTGATGCCGACTATGCCCACACCCATTATCGCCCCCTAAAATCGCCAAGTGTAAATGTATTACAAGGCATCATCCAAAAACTGGGGAATGCGAACGTAAAATATAGTAAAGGCTGTGATTTGGTAGATCAAAAATGGCCCGAATCAGAGCTTTTACCAGAGGAACCTAATGCGGAAGAAAGAAAAAGAATTGATAGTGCGGTAAACATGGCCAAACAGAGTGATCAGGTGATATTGGTGCTTGGTGGAAATACACAGACAGCGGGAGAAAACAAAAGCCGTATTACTTTAGACCTTACAGGGCATCAGCTGTTGTTAGCAAAAGAGGTGGTAAAAACGGGCAAACCAGTCGTGGTCGTATTCATTGGTTCGCAGCCTATCAGCTTTAACTGGATCAACAAAAATGTAAAAGGCATTATTTACGCAGGTTATCCAGGGGTTAAGGGCGGTATTGCTGTAGCCGATGTATTATTTGGTGATTATAATCCTGGTGGGAAAATTACGCTTACTTTTCCTCGTTCAGTAGGACAAATCCCCATGAACTTTCCAACCAAACCTAATGCGCAAAGCGATGCGGGCGAGCACGCCAAAGCCAAAGGTTTACTTTATCCCTTTGGACATGGGCTTAGTTACACCAATTTTCAGTATAGCAATTTAAACATCACTACGCCAGAAATCAATACTAACGGAACGGTTCAATTAAGCATCACCGTTAAAAATATAGGAGCCCTAAAAGGTGATGAAGTGGTACAGCTTTATATCAGGGATAACGTAAGCTCCGTAACTACCTATGAAAAAATGCTACGTGGATTTGAAAGAATAACCCTACAGCCCAATGAAAGCAAGGTGCTCAATTTTACGGTAGCAGCACATGAATTAGCCCTTTGGAATAGGGAGATGAAACAAATTGTAGAGCCTGGTGTATTTACGGTGATGTTGGGAAGCTCCTCTGAAAACATCAAGCTAAAAGGAAATTTTGTGGTAAAGTAGCTAGCGGTATTTGCGAAAAAAGGCCCAGGCCGTTAGGTCCCAAAACCAACGATTGGTGTCTACCTTGGTTTCTCCGCAATCAACCACAGCACTTCTAAAAGCAGCAAACTTCGCGAATTTTTGTACGGGCCAAATCTTAACATGATTTTTAAGTCCTAATGAAATACGGTAAGCGATCAAATGGCCCCAAATTTCGGACACTAAAGAAGGTTTGCTAATTTTTAAATGCTTTCCGTAAAGTTGCTGGTAGTCGTGCTTGATTTCGTCTATTAAGACAATACAATGGCTGTATAATAAGGCAAGTTCCTCTTTATGCTTATAGGGCCTAAAATCTATGCTTATCACCTTTGGCCTAAAAACTACTTCGAGGGGTAGGTTTTTGATAAAGTATGTTTTTGTAAGTGGTTTGCTCATTTAAAAAATAAAACTAATCGTGTAATATCAAACGTTTGCGCATCATTCATGGTTCTCAATATTTCCATTTAGCCTCAGTTTTTTCCTAACTTGAGCCTTGAAATTTCACCAAGTATATATAAACCTAATACAACCAATACAAATAAACCGATTTAAATGGAAAGAAGAGATTTTATCAAAAGCGGCGCTTTGGCTACTGCCGGAATGACCATATTACCTACGGGTTCTTTATTTGCAAAAGATACTGGAAAAGTACGTTTAGGCTATATTGGCGTAGGCGCTCGCGGCATGAATCACATCAAGGAAGGCTTATTAAGAGATGATGTAGAGATTGTAGCTATTTGCGATACACAAGAAAGCTCTCTAAAAATCTGTAGAGCTGCCATTGCCAAAGCGGGCAGAACTGCTGCAAAAGAATATACAGGTGGCTTGGATGCTTATAAAGCTTTAGCTGACCGAAAAGATATTGACGCCATCATCATTTCTACCCCTTGGCAGTTTCACCACGCACAGGCCATTTATTCTATGAATGCAGGTAAATATGTAGGCTGTGAAGTAATTGCTGGATTAACGGTTGATGAACACTGGGATATTGTAAAAACCTCTGAAAAAACTGGAATGCCCTACATGACCTTGGAAAACGTATGTTACCGCAGGGATGTGCTGGCAGCCCTGAATATGGTAAGAAATAAAGTGTTTGGCGAATTGGTGCATTTAGAAGGTGGCTATCAGCACGACTTGAGAGAAGTATTGTTTAATAATGGAAAGCAATATTATGGTGGCGGGGTAGAATTTGGTCCTAATGCCTTAAGCGAAGCACAATGGCGTACACAATTTAACATAGATGTAGATGGCGATTTGTATCCAACTCACGGGGTGGGACCTATTATGCAATGCGTTGATATTAACCGAGGCAACCGCTTCACTAATTTAGTTTCTTTTAGCTCTAAAGCATTAGGCTTGGCCAACTATGTAGAAAAGCAATCTCCAGGACATCCAAACGCCAAAATCAAATATAAAAATGGTGACGTGACCACTACTTTACTTAATTGTGCTAATGGCGAAACAGTAATGTTGACCCATGATACGCATTTGCCAAGACCTTATTCCTTAGGTTTCAGAATTCAGGGAACTAATGGCTTATGGATGGACGTAAATAAATCCGTACATATCGAAGGTGTTTCAAAACCGCACAGTTGGGATAAAGCCGAGGAGTGGTTTAAAAAATACGATCACCCACTTTGGAAAAAATATGAAGACAAGGCCATGGGTGCAGGCCACGGTGGCATGGACTGGTTTGTGTTTAATGCCTTTATTACCGCGGTAAAAGACAAGAAACAAACGCCTATTGATGTTTACGATTCGGTAACCATGAGTGTAATTACGCCACTTTCAACTAAATCCCTCAAAGAAGGGAATAAGCCACAGGCCTTCCCTGATTTTACCAAGGGGAAATGGGCAACCCGCAAAAACACCTTTGCGCTAGATGATAGCGGTTATTAAAAATACCAAACTAACTTTGGCAATCTGAGCTTTTGGCAAAGGTTGTCAAAGTTAATCTACTTTTGTTCGCTCAATAAGTTCTGCTTCAATCACTGTTTTGTAGAAAGCCTGTTCTTCCTCTCCATCTTTGTTGGCAATAAGGTCAAGCAGGGTGTCAATTGCTTTTTGGCCCTGTATGGCAGGAAATTGCTCAACCGAAGCCAGTGGCGGAAAGGCCATATAATCGGTAATTGGCGCATTGGCGAAACTCACGAATTCAATATCTTCATTCACTTTTACGCCTTTTTGGAGTGAGTGTTTAACCGCAAAGGCCGAAACATAATCATTAAAAGTAACGATAGCCGTAGGTTTACGTTTATGGTTAAGCAGGGTCTCCAACGCAGCAATCGTACCTTCTTCGGTAAGGTCGCAGTTCACTACAAGGCTGGGGTCAAACTTTAGCCTGTTTTTCTGTAGTGCTTTAATATAGCCCTCTTTTCTTTGTCCGCTCGCCATTAAAGAAGTAGGGCCATTAATCAGGCCGATGTTTCGATGTCCACGCTTCAGCAAAAAATTAACGGCTTCAACACTGCCGTTTTCTATATTACAAGCCACGTAGTGGATGTTTTTTAAAGGTGGGATGCGGTCAAAAAATACAGTTGGGATGCGGGACTTCTTCAGTAGCTCGAAATGTTCAAAATTGGAAGTGTTTTTGGCAACGGAAACTAAAAGCCCGTCAATGCGATGCGTTTTTAATTTTTCAACCAAAAGCTTTTCCCGTTCCTCATCATCATGAGATTGGGCCAGTAAAATGGTGTAATTTCTTTTGTAGGCAATATCTTCAATGGCACTCATGGCCACAGCAAAAAAAGCTTCTGCCAGTTCTGGTAAAATAACACCAATGGTAAAGGTTTTCCCTTTTTGAAAGAAAATAGCAGTTTGGTTCGGTTCGTAGCCCATTTCCACTGCCATTTGCTTTACTCGTTGCTGAGTAGCTAAGCTAATGCTCGGATGTGTATGCAATGCCCTTGAAACCGTTGAGAACGATAAGTCTAGCTTTTTCGCAATTTCCTTAATAGTTACTGGTTTCTTCATTGATCATTGATCCCCTTAACGCAAATATATGTTTTTCCAGTATAAGTAATATCAAGCGTTTGCGTTAAGGTTTTTGGGATAAGAAAAGAGCTTTTTCTAATGAAAAAGCTCTTGTTCATCTCGGTCGGCAGTGTTAATTCGCTTCAGAAAATCCGCAAACGCAGCACCGTCATTATCCGAATAGGCGCCATAGGCATCTAAAATGTAACCTATATTCTTATCACTATCCTCAACCATATACAATACGGAGCTGTCCGCAGGATCCGACATTCCCTCAAACCTGTAAGTTTTCACAATGGTGAGATCGTCGGAAGTATATATTTTATTGAGTGTTTTCGATTGCATTTTGCCGTGGTCGGTCATCTTAAGCTCGTTGTCTATACCCTTTGTCCTTAATTTTTCAAGGATTTGGCTAAGGGTATTCATCTCTATTGGCTGTTCCATAACTTTTAAAATTGATCTACCTTAAAAACACCCCAGGCATCGAATAGTTTTGTTTTTTATTCGCAAAAAAAGCAAAGGGAATACAAACTAAAAGTTCATCTAGTTGTTGTGCTAAAGTCTTTAAAAAATGCTTAATCATCAGATAAATAAATAGTAACAACTTAAAACAATATTATGAAACATTATTTTTTATGCTTTGCACTTGCTGTTTCTTCCACATTTATGGGTTGCGCTAATAAAGAAAGGGAGGTAGCTTCGGCCAATTTGAATTCGACCGCCAATAACCAATCAATAGGTTCAGCTAAATTTTATCAACTGAACGACGGAAAAATAAAAATGGATCTGGAAATTAACATGCCCGAAAGAGCAGATAGTACCGTTGCCGTGCATTTTCACGAACATGGAGATTGTGGAAACATGGGCGAAAATACACATGGACACTGGAACCCTACCAACGAACCACATGGCAAATGGGATTCTGATTCATTCCATTCTGGAGACATAGGCAACATTGCGCTAGATGCCAAAGGCCACGCTAAAATTTCGGTAAGTACTACCAGATGGAGCGTAGCAGATGGCGATGTAAAAGATATTATCGGAAGAGGAATCATTGTACATGGAGGTACCGATGACTACCAAACACAGCCTACAGGAAACTCTGGGCCAAGGATTGGTTGTGGCGTAATAGCCGCCGTTAAGTAGCAAAAAAGAGCGATTAAAATTTTAATCGCTCTTTTTTATGCAATTAAATTAAAACCGTCATCATGTTAAAAACTGAACAAAGATGGCAACACTTAACGTTCCTCAAAACGGCAAGGCCGTGAAAGGAAGCACTCGCAGACCTATTCCAGGAGTAGACTTAACCGCAATGGTTGATTTGGCATTTCTGCTCATCACCTTTTTTATGTTAACCACCTCCCTAAGTAAAATGAATGTAATGGATATTGCCAAGCCCGTGCCGGTACCCAATATTAAGGACTTAGCACCTTGGCCTGCTTCAAAAACCTTAACCATTTTGTTAGGTAAGGACAACAAAGCGGTTTACTACCTAGGTAGGGCAACAGAAGGCCAAATGCATGTTGCCGACGTTGCTCAGATCAGAAAGGCAATTTTGGAAAATAGACAAACGGTAGCCAACACGCACCAAGAAGCAAAAGATAAGGAAATGTATGTAATCATTAAACCTACCGCCACTTCTGTTTTCCGCAACTTTGTAGATTTGGTTGATGAGATGCACATCAATAAAGTTAATACTTACGCTATTGATGATAAATATGTGCTAGCAGAAGAAGCCAGCTTTATGAAGGCTAAAGGGATATAGAATTTGTCGTCATTTCGAACGTAGTTACGCCCATTAGTAAAAAAATAGCCACAGATGCACAAATCATTATGTAAAAATTAATCTGTGTATCTGTGGCTAAAAAGATAAACCCACTAGTGGTCTATCTATGTCGTTGAAAAACTATAACCCGAAAGCAGTTTTTACTTGATCAACGTAATCTAGTTTTTCCCAAGTAAACAATTCAACGCTAACTGTTTTTTCCTCACCGTTTGGTGATTTGAAAGTTTTGCTCACTGTTTCTGGCTGACGGCCCATGTGTCCGTAAGCAGCAGTTTCGCTATAAATAGGATTTCTTAATTTCAAACGTTGCTCAATGAAATATGGACGCATATCGAAAATAGATTCTACCTTCTTGCTAATTTCTCCATCTGTTAAGCCAACCTTAGAAGTTCCATAAGTAACTACGTTGATAGAGGTAGGTTTTGCAACACCAATAGCATAAGAAACTTGAACTAAAACCTCATCGCACAAACCAGCAGCAACTAAGTTTTTAGCAATATGACGAGTAGCATAAGCAGCACTTCTATCTACTTTACTTGGATCTTTTCCAGAGAAAGCGCCACCACCGTGAGCACCTTTACCACCATAAGTATCCACAATAATTTTTCTTCCTGTTAAACCAGTATCGCCATGCGGACCACCAATCACAAAAACACCAGTTGGGTTAATGTGGTAAGTAATATCATCGTTAAACAAATGAGCATACTGAGGATATTTAGCTTTAATTCTTGGAATCAAGATAGAGATCAAGTCATTCTTGATTTTAACCAACATTTCCTCATTAGCAGCATTCCTGTCTTCTTTCGAATCAGACTTAGGCTGAACAAAGTCATCGTGCTGTGTAGAGATTACGATAGCATCAATTCTTTGCGGCTGATTGTCATCAGAATACTCTAAGGTTACTTGTGATTTCGCATCCGGACGCAAATAAGTGATTTCAGCGTTTTCTCTTCTTAAGTTCGCCAACTCTCTTAACAAGGCATGTGATAAATCAAGTGCCAAAGGCATATAATTTTCGGTTTCGTTAGTTGCATAACCAAACATCATTCCTTGGTCGCCAGCACCTTGCTCTTCTTTAGTAGTTCTGTCAACACCTTGGTTAATATCTTGAGACTGCTCGTGGATAGCAGAAAGTACACCACAAGAGTTTGCTTCAAACATGTACTCGCTTTTGATATAACCAATTTTCTTGATTACATCTCTTGCAATTTGCTGTACATCTAAATAAGTTTTAGATTTTACTTCACCCGCCAAAATCACCTGTCCTGTAGTTACAAGTGTTTCACAAGCTACTTTCGACTCCGCATCAAAAGCTAGAAAATTATCGATTAACGCGTCCGAAATTTGGTCAGCAATTTTATCTGGGTGACCTTCAGATACAGATTCTGATGTAAATAAATACGACATCTAATTTTTTGTTTATTAATGTAAACCAAACAATAAATTAAAGTGCTTGATACCTCGAAAGGTTGTAAAAGAGAAGTGTAGAAATATAATTAGCACTTTTTTTTACGTGGCAGCAATCAGTCCCGAAATATTCGGGATTAGCAAATCAATCCACTTTAATGCCGCAAAACTACTACAATAAATTTTAATACTCAAAAATTATCGATTATTTTGTGCGCTAATTATTTATGTCTCAAAACAAATCCAATATTCTCTTTATTATCAATCCTATTTCGGGTGGTAAAAAGAAATCAGATCTACCTGCTTTGATAGATCAGTTTCTTGATAAGGAGAAATATGCACCCATATATGCTTTTACAGAGTATGTTGGCCATGCCTCAGAGCTGGCCGAGGAAGCTGAAAAGAAGAATTACGACATGATTGTTGCCGTGGGTGGCGATGGTACGATCAATGAAGTAGCCAGTAAATTAGTGCATAGCGATAAAACATTAGCCATTATTCCATTTGGTTCAGGTAACGGGTTGGCTCGGTTTTTAAATATACCACTGAGCGCCAAAAAGGCCATTGCCCTCATTAATACGGGTAAACCACAACTAATAGATACTGCCGAGCTAAATGGCAGGAAATTTTTTAACATGGCAGGAATGGGCTTCGATGCTCATTTAAGTTCCGTTTTTGCGGGCAACAAAAAACGCGGGTTAAAAAGCTATGTAGAGCTGGGTTTTAAAGAAATCACTACCTATAAGGCGCAGCCTTACCACATTGAAATTGATGGAAAGGAATATGATAATGCAGCTTTTGCCATTAGCATTGCCAATTCATCTCAATATGGGAATAATGTGTATATCTCTCCAAAGTCTTCATTAACTGATGGTTATCTTGATGTTTGTATCATACATCCCATCTCTTTAGTGAAGTTGCCAATTTTAGCTTTTCAGATGATTGCTGGAAAAACGCACCAATCAAGTTTGGTGAAGATTATTAGAGGCAAGCATATTAAAATAAAACGTAGCGCTGCAGATGCGGTGCATTTAGATGGTGAACCTTTGAAGCTTGGCGAAGAATTGGAAATAAAAATAATCCCAGCATCGTTAAAGATACTAAGCAACTGATTTGGTTACTAACCACTAATCCCTAGTCCCTAATATAATGAGTAAGCAAAAGAAAAACACCTTTAATGATTTTAGTGGAATCATGTTTTCTACTGATCCAGATTTTGTATATGAAAGCCCTCAAGAAGAGCAACAGGGGACTTTGGCCAATGCCCAACAAGACTTGAGAGTAATGTTAGATCGAAAAAACAGGGGTGGAAAAACAGTTACCTTGGTTACTGGCTTTGTTGGCAGCGATGCCGATTTGGAAAAATTAGCCAAAACACTCAAGACAAAATGCGGCGTTGGAGGAGGTGCCAAGGACGGTGAAATCATCTTGCAAGGGGATTTTAAGGAAAAGGCATTTTTATATCTTCAAAAAGAAGGCTATAAAGTGAAGAAGTCTGGAGGTTAGGTTTTGTTTTTTAATTTATTGAAAAACAGACATTTAAGTCTTAGTGTAATTGCCACAATAAGTAAAAAAATTATCTAAATATGGCATTTTTTGCATAAATATCTCCTTAGCTTTGCGGGATATTTAAACCAAAAATATGACCAAATATAGTATCCAAAAGCCTCAGTTAGATTATCTGGGTTTGGCTTCGCTTCAGTTTAAATATCAGTTGAGCGTGCCAGAGTTAGTTGAGGAGGCAATCAAAAATGGGGAAGGTACCCTAGCCGATTCAGGCGCTTTAGCCATTGATACCGGTAAATTTAAAGGCCGTTCACCAAAAGACAGATTTGTTGTTAGCGATGAAGTTACCAACGATACCGTGTGGTGGGGCGACATCAATATTAAAATAAGTACACAGCATTTTGATGCACTTTATCAAAAAATGCTGACTTATTTAACGGATAAAGAAGTATATGTAAGAGATGCCTATGCTTGTGCTGATAAAGACTATAGCACTAGTATTAGGGTAATTACAGAATATGCTTTCCAAAATATATTTGCGAATAACCTTTTTCTTAGATATGGAAACGAGGAGTTGCCAACGCAACCTGAGTGGACCATTATTGCTATCCCATCTTTTTTGGCCAACCCACAAACAGATGGAACAAGACAAGAAAACTTCTCCATCCTAAATTTTTCAAAGAAGATTATTTTAATAGGGGGGACTGCCTATACC
>NZ_JAELTX010001019.1 GCF_016429065.1 Pedobacter sp. ASV17 | reverse complement strand
CCCCCCCCCCCCCCCCCCCCCCCCCCCCCCCCCCCCCCCCCCCCCCCCCCCCCTTTTCAAGCAGAAGACGGCATACGCGATCTTGTAATTCGTCTCGTGGGCTCGGAGATGTGTATAAGAGACAGGTTTATAAGTATGATGCTGCTTACGCGGTGGCCATGAGCTACTTAAAGGAAGATAAGAGAACAGACTGTAAATTTTGGCTCGAGAAAATTCCGAAAGATGCTTCACGCTATGAACAAGCACAAAATC
>NZ_JAELTX010000132.1 GCF_016429065.1 Pedobacter sp. ASV17 | reverse complement strand
ACGTATCATCATTCCAAAATTTGGACAGAAAAAGTCGATTATGCTTGGCTTGTCTTTGTACGTATTAGGCTTTGTTCTATTTGCATTTGCCAGTAAAGGATGGATGATGTTTGCCTTTATGGTACCTTATGCCCTTGCAGGCATTACAGGTCCAGCCATACAGGGAATTATTTCTACCCAAGTAAAACCAGATGAACAAGGCGAATTACAAGGGATTATGACCAGCTTTATGAGTTTGGCAAGCATTATTGGCCCATTATTGATGTCATACCTTTTTGCGCATTTCACCAGCAAGCAAAGCAGCATTTACTTTCCAGGAGCACCGTTTATGATGGGTGCTGTACTTACCTGCGTGTCCATTGTGATTTGCTATCAGAATTTGAAGAAACATCATTAGGAAATTAGCTAATTGTTTAATGAGATCATTTGATAATGTTTGAATTGGTCCTTCGATATTCGTAAACCTTTGGCTAGTTATTTCGTTTATTAGACAATTAGCTAATCACCACATCATCTAATTCGCTAATTACAACAACTCAGTCGCCAAATTGGCCAATTCACTACGTTCGCCTTTTTGCAAGGTTATATGGGCATATAGTGGGTGATTTTTGGCATTTTCTATGAGATAAGATAAGCCGTTACTTTCCGAATCTAAATACGGCGTGTCTATTTGATAAACATCTCCCGTGAACACAATTTTGGTATCTTCTCCTGCACGACTAATAATGGTCTTTATCTCATGAGGGGTAAGGTTTTGGGCTTCATCCACAATAAAGAAAATCTTATTCAAAGTTCTACCCCGAATAAAAGCTAAAGGAGCAATTTCAATTTTTTCTGTACTCACCAGCTCATCTATCTTGTGCTGTGTTTTTTCATCATTAGCAAATTGTTCCCTGATAAATTTCAGGTTATCCCAAATGGGCGCCATGTAAGGATCTACTTTCGACTTCACATCGCCAGGCAAAAAGCCAATATCCTTATTGCTCAAAGGAACAATCGGTCGGGTAATGTAAATCTGACGATAGTTTCTACGTTGCTCCAAAGCACTCGCCAAAGCAAGCAATGTTTTTCCAGTTCCCGCATTGCCTTGTATGGTCACCAGCTTAATCGCTGGATTTAGCAGCGCTTCTATGGCAAAGCTTTGCTCGGCATTACGTGGCGATACGCCGAAAATAGGCTCCTCTTCTACTAATTTTAAGGTATGGTCGTTTACATTGTAAAACGCGACTTGTTCCTTGCGTTTATTTTTGAGAACATAAAAATGATTAGAAGTAGTATATGGCAAATCTAATAAGGACGCATCAATCACTTTATCTTTCTTCAAATCATCCAATACTGCAGCATCCGAAATTTTTAGTGTCGTTTTACCGCTATAAAGCTCCTCCACATTTTTCACCTTTCCCGTTTCATAGTCTTCTGCATGCAGTGCAAGCGCTTTGGCTTTTAAACGCAGACAAATATCCTTTGAAACCAGTACTACTTTTTGGTTGGGATGTTCTTCTTTAATCACCAAAGCCGCATTCAATATCCGATTGTCGAACTTGCCATGACTAAATAAAGTTTCCGCATTTTGCTGGCTGGGTTGCTCATCAATCTGAATTTTAAATCTTCCAGTGCTCTGCTTATTCAATACCGACCATTTATTAAGCAAATTGCTTTTGGAAGCAGTATCGATAATTCGAATGAAGTTACGGGCTTCGAAGTTACGGGTGTCGTTACCACTTTTGAAATTATCAAGTTCCTCCAGCACCAAGGCTGGAACAGCTACATCGTGCTCCTGAAAATTGTTGACTGCATTATGGTCGTACAAAATCACCGAGGTATCGAGTACGAATATCTTCTTTGAAAGCTGCGGATTTTCCTTTTTTGCCATGATTATCTAAATTTAGCACTTATCGAGCAAAGATGGCAGCAAGAGTTAAAACTTTTATAGACACAAAAAAACGGAGAACTGCCTCTTTCGATTTGGTTCTCCGTTTAAACCTACCTTCATTCGTAAACAATGGTAAGCTATCAATCGAATTTTTACCTGACCTTTCGTAGCTTCCCTTTCTTTCGATTGTTCTGCCTTGAAATGATGTTCTTAAGCTTTCCCTCCATAGAGTTCCAGTTTTTCCCATCATTGTCTATTTTAATTGTTCAGCATAAGGTATCGCTACCAATCTGCTTCTCCATCCTTCCTTGCGGATGACCTGAGTTTTGCTGTCTTATTCATTTCGGTGTTGAACCTCTATGAACCTACCATGTTATCGAAAACATGTGTAGACTGAAACAATTTTTAATCCCGAAGATTTTAGCTTTTCAGCTTCATCACTCGTTTTGGATTTTTATTAGACGATCAAAGTACTTCGTTTTTGATATCATCTAAATTACTACAGGCAAGCGCTTTTTGCAAGAAAACCAACTCAATTTTACTAACAAGTTATAAACCAAATGTTTAACATTAACCAACATCACAAAAAACTGAAAAACCTATTTGTTTTGCCAGAATCGACATATTGTCCATAACCGATCTAAGTTATTAACATACAACTTATTAACAACAAGCACTCATTTTGCTATTTTTCGATGGCTTTGGGTAGCGCATTTTGATGAAGTGCATTGTATTTCTTTAAAATTTCCAATGTTTTCTTGATCGGCAAAGCTTTCACTTCACGGCCATTCCCCTTGGTATCAGTAGCCGTAAACAAAGAATTTAAGAGCGCTTCTTCGGTTGCTTCCCAAACAGCCATAAACAAAGGCGACAACTCATCATTATTCAGATCATCTATATTCCTTACTTTATTTTTGGTTTGATACGGAATTCTGTTCTTCTCATAAGTAGAAAATGCCACCGCGTAATCACCACTCCCGTTGGAAGAAAATGCACCCACATTACCAAAAGCAATATATGACCTCTTGGCCAAACGTTCCAGATTTCGGTCGGAAAGCGGTGCATCAGTAGCAATAATGATCATACAAGAACCATCCGCTTTATAAGTTTTAGTTTTATCCATTAGGTAAAAATTATTCAACTCCCTACCTACTGGTGCACCGTTGACTTGCAACACTCCGCCAAAGTTTGATTGCACCAACACACCAACCGTATAACCACCTCTTGATGCTGGCAGCACTCTTGAAGACGTTCCGATACCACCTTTATAGCCCAGCGCTTCCGTTCCCGTACCTGCGCCAACACAACCTTCGTCTACTGCTCCCTCTTTTGCCTCATTAATTGCTCTCAAAACATCTTCAGCACGCACATGTCGCCCCCTAATGTCATTCAATCCGCCATCATTGGTCTCACCAACCATGGCATTTACCGATTTTACCTGCTCGTTACCAGGTTGCAAAAGCATATAATCAATCAGGGCATTGGCCACCAAAGGCGTATTTAAGGTATTGGTCAAAAGAATAGGTGTTTCTAAATTTCCCAACTCCTTGATTTGAGATAAACCCATGGATTTACCAAAACCATTCCCTACATAAATGGCTGCGGGAACTTTGTCCTGAAACACATTTCCTCCATGAGGAATAATGGCTGTTACTCCCGTTCTCACCGAATCTCCCTTGATTAAAGTGGTATGCCCAACTTTTACACCTGCCACATCCGTAATGGCATTGTATTTCCCTGTACGGAGTATTCCCGTAAAAACTCCAAAATCACGAGCCCTTCCCCTTTTTTCTTGTGCGTTAACAGTTGTCGCCATAAGCGCAACCAGTCCCATCGTCAAAATCGCATTAAACTTCATATCATTGGCATTAAAATAAATTCTCTCTAAGCTATGGATATGCTTAAACGTTTACAAATGACAAAAGCGACTATTTCTCGCCAAATTTAAAATCATTTCAGCGCAAATAGTGTTAGATTTGTATATGCTTCAACGCCCGATCAGAGATACCCAAGATTTTTTATTGAGCAATTACTTTGCGGAGGGCCTCCGAATTAGTTTCGGGGTACTTTGTCCTTCGTTGATCATGGCGCATTTTGGGATGTTGCAATACGGCATGACCTTATCTCTGGGAGCACTTTGTGTGAGTATTGTCGACTCCCCAGGTCCGATCCATCACCGTAGAAATGCCATGTTGGTGACTACTGCCCTGTTATTTTTGGTGAGTATTGTTGTGGGATTGACCAACAAAAGTGATGTTTTCACGGGTATCATGGTGGTGGTTTTCAGTTTTGTCTTTTCCATGTTGTTTCTATATGGGAATAGGGCGGCTTCTATCGGCACTTCGGTTTTACTCATCATGATATTGAGTATTGATGACGTAAGGCCTTGGCAGGAAGTGATTTTTTATAGCGTGCTGGTATTTATTGGCAGTATTTGGTACACTTCTTTGAGTTACGTCATCTATCGACTGCGACCTTATCGCCTTGCGCAACAAACTTTAAGTGACTCGATACATGAGATTGCAGATTTTTTGAGGGCCAAAGCGAAATTCTACTCCCATAATACCAATTACGAAAAGAACTATGCCGACTTGCTACAATTACAGGTAGACGTACACCAAAAGCAGGATGAAGTTAGAGAAGTACTTTTTAAAACAAGGGAAATTGTAAGGGAATCGACTCCGCAAGGTAGATTTCTATTGATTGTTTTTACAGATACGGTAGATTTGTTTGAACAGGTAATGTCTACCTATTACAATTACAAACAACTACACAAGCAATTTGATTCGATAGGTATTTTATCTCATTACGAAGAAGCTATCAATAAAATTGCGGACTCATTGGATGACATTGCTTTTGCTTTAAAGAGTGGCGGTATTCCAACTTTAGCGGAGAATTTAGAAAACGACCTGCTAAAACTAAGACAGGAAATTAGCGATTTAGAGCAGCAGAAAGGCGAAACTTACAATACTTTGGGCATTATTGCACTACGTAATATCGAGGTAAACATCGAAAACATTGTAGGGCGTATCAAAACCATCAACCAATATTTTAACAAGAAGGAAAAACGTAAAATCAAAAAAGGAGATGTTGATGTAGCCAAGTTTGTGACTTCGCAGGAAATCAACATCAAGCTGTTATTAGACAACCTTACTTTTAAATCCTCTACTTTCAGACACTCGGTAAGGGTGGCCATTGTAATGTTTATTGGTTTTGTTGTAGCCAGAAGCTTGGATTTTGCTCATAGTTACTGGATTTTATTGACCATCCTCGTAATCTCGAAACCTGGATTTAGCCTAACCAAGGAACGAAACTATCACCGCATTATTGGTACCATTGCAGGCGCTTTTATAGGGATGGCTATTTTACATTACGTTCATGACAAGAACACCCTGTTCGTAATCCTTATCTTGTTCATGATTGCGGGCTACAGCTTTCAGCGCAAAAATTACGTGGTGAGTGTGTTGTTTATGACGCCTTACATTCTCATTATCTTTGAATTTTTGGGTATGGGTACCATGTCCATTGCTAGAGAAAGAATTTACGATACCTTAATTGGTTCGGGTATTGCCTTATTGGCCAGCTATTCCCTTTTCCCTAATTGGGAGCATGAAAAGGTAAAAGAAGCGATGATAGACATGATCAATGCGAACAAGTATTATTTTGCCGAAGTAATTAAACTATATTTCGAAAATGGATCAGATTTAACGAGTTATAAATTAGCCCGAAAAGAAGTTTTTGTAAAAAGCTCTAATTTGGCCTCACTGTTTCAGCGCATGTTTTCGGAGCCGAAAAGCAAACAGGTCCATATGCAAGAACTACACCAGTTTACGGTGCTCAACCACCTGCTTTCTTCTTATGTAGCGAGCTTATCGTTGTATATCAAAGAACACCATTTCATTTGCACCAATTATCAGGAAATTAGGCCCATTGCGGAAAACACCACTTACTTATTGGAAAATGCCAGCGAAAACCTCCATAAACAAGTTGTTGAGCCTAGTAATGTTCCGTTAATCCGATTAAAGAACCCACCTGAACCTCAACTTTCCGACACCGCCATTGTGATTGAGGAACAGTTCGACTTGATCCAAAAAGTATCCTATGATATTTTTAAGCTTACCGAAAAAATTAAGATATAGATCTGAGTGCTAATATTGGAATTGCTAGGGCTTGAGACAATTAAAAATCACCAAACGTTTATTCCGAACTCACGTTAGTTACTTTCCCAAACTAAAAAGTCTTTCGTTTGTTGCATACAAAAAAGAAAGACAATCATGGAAAAAGTATATACAGCCTCAGTTACCGTTATTGGCGGTAGAGATGGGCACGCAAAATCAAGTGACGGCATATTCGAAACAGATTTAAGAAAACCGAAGGAAATGGGCGGACAAGGTGGTGCGCCAAATCCCGAGCAGTTATTTGCCACGGCATGGGGTTCGTGCTATTTGGGTGCTTTACAATCGGTAGCAGACCCCGAAGGTGTTGATGCCAGCAATGCCAGTGTGAATGTGCATGTATCTTTTAACAAAAATGGCAATGGCTTTGCACTTTCAGCTGATTTGGATGTGCACATTCCCGACATTAGCATAGAAGAAGTTCAGGCATTGGCGGATAAAGCACATGCCGTTTGCCCTTATTCTAGGGCCACAAAAGGTAACGTAGAAACAAGGGTTACTGCGGTTTAATGACCTCATCTTCGTCGTACGTCATTCCCAACTTGATTGGGAATCCTAATGTGACAAAAATTTAAATCAAGTTTTAAGATCTCCGATTTCTCGGGAATGACGTATTACATAAAAGCTTCCACTAAGACTTACAGCAACAACTTACTGGCCAATCCCAATAACAACAAGAAACCGAAAACGTCGGTAAAGGTGGTAATGATAATAGAGGATGCGATGGCAGGGTCAATACCTACCCTTTTCAACAATAATGGAATACCCGCACCAGTGAAACCTGCAATAATCAAGTTTCCTGTCATGGCCAAAAATATCACCAAACCAAGCATCAAATTAGCATCAAAGAAATAGGCAAAAGCCAATACAATGGCTCCTGTTACCGCCCCATTAATCATCCCTACGGTAAATTCTTTTAAAACAGCCCTATAAGCTTGTTTATCGGTCAAATCATATAATGAAATACGCCTAACCGTAACCGCTAGTGCTTGCGTAGCAGCATTACCTCCCATCCCTGCAATAATGGTCATGTAAGCCGACAAAATGGCCAAATGTGCCAAAGTATCCTCATAATACCTTACTACGGCCGAAGCTAAAAAAGCGGTACCAAGGTTGATGATCAACCAAGGCAATCTCGATTTCACAGCATCAATCCAGTTACCTGCCAGTTCCTCATCTTCCGATACCCCTGATATTTTAAGGATGTCTTCCGTGTTCTCGTCTTCAAGTACATCGATCACGTCATCGAAAGTTACCCTTCCCAAAAGCTTTAAATAGCCATCTACAACAGGAATACTGGTTAAGTTATATTGAGATAAAAGTTTGGCAACTTCCTCCTGGTCGGTGTTTGCATTCACATAAACGGCATCGGGCTTCACCATATCCATGATCTTCACGTTTCCCTTAGACTTGATGATATCTTTTAGCGAAACAATGCCTTTAAAAATATTATTATCATCAACCACAAATACCGTATAAAACTCTTCGATTTCTTCGCTTTGCTGAATGATTTGATCTATTGCATCTTTCTTGGTGAGGTTAATATTCACCTTAATCATCTGCGTATTCATTAAACCGCCCGCGGTTTCTTCGTCGTAGCTTAATAAATTCCTGATACTCTCGGCATCGTCCTTGCTTAAATCCTCTAGAATTTCATGCTGCTCGTGTGCTTCAAGTTGCGAAATGATATCGGTAGCATCGTCATAATCTAGCTCTTCAACAATCTCGGTACGTTTTTCTGGATTCAGTTGAATTAAAAGTTCCTCGGGATGAGCCTCTTCACTCATCTCTGCAATCACTTCCGAAGCCTTTTCTATTTCTAACAGGTTAATGATACGCTGCCTATCCTCTGCCTTAATGTTATCGAAAAGAATAGCAATCTCAGACGCGTGATATTCGGCCAAAATGCTGCTAAGCTCTTGGTCGTCGCCCTCAATTGCCTTTCTTAATTTAGAAAGGTCTGTTTTATCTAATTCGAACGATTGCATTCGTCGCCAATAATATTTTCTAGGATTTAATTACGCACTATCTCTAAAGCTCCCGCTAATATCGGTAATTCATCCGATAAATGATTTTCAAAACTATCATTTAAAATATCCGTTATAAACGATGATGGCATTAATAGAATTCACCAACAAAGGCATTTATTGCAAGCAGGGCAATTTTTATATTGATCCTTGGCAACCTGTAGATAAAGCGGTGATTACCCATGGCCATGCCGACCATGCTAAATGGGGAAACAAAAACTATTTATGCCATACCCTAACCAAGCCTATTTTAACAGAGAGGTATGGCTTGTTTGACAATGTAGAAACCATAGCTTACCAAAATACGATTGACATTAACGGTGTAAAACTCACCTTGTTTCCCGCAGGGCACGTTATTGGTTCTGCGCAAGTAAAACTGGAATACAAAGGCGAAATTGTGGTGGTTTCTGGCGACTACAAAACCGAATACGATGGCATTAGTACCGCATTTGAACCTATTAAATGCCATACCTTCGTTACGGAGAGCACTTTTGGCTTGCCTATATATAAATGGCAGCCACAACAACAGATCTTCGAGAGCATTAAAAACTGGGTGGCAGGCAATCTTCAAAAAAACAAAACCAGCATTTTAATAGCCTACAGTTTAGGGAAAGCACAAAGATTAATTAAACACTTGGCTGGCAATGAGCCCATTTTTGCGCACCAAACTATTGCCAACCTTAACCAAGCATTCACTAACGCTGGTGTAGCGCTACCTTCAAGCATCAAAATCACTTCAGAAATAAAAAAGGACGAACTGCAAAAAGGAATAGTCATTGTGCCCCCAGCATTAGCGGATAGCAAATGGATAAAAGGCCTCACTAACCCAGCAATTGGTATTTGTAGCGGATGGATGGCCGTAAGAGCTGGTAGAAGATGGCGCAGTGCAGATGCTGGCTTTGCACTTAGCGACCATGCCGATTGGGCGGGCTTACTCACCGCCATAAAAGCTACCGAAGCCGAAAAAGTAATGGTGACACACGGAAGTACAGCTATTTTCAGTCGATATTTAAATGAGATAGGCATCAGTGCACAAGAGGTAAAAACGCAATACGGAGACGAAGAAGAAGCAGAAGAAAAGGTGGTTGAAAATGAAGTTAAGGAGGAAAAAACCAAAATATGAAGCGTTTTGCCCAATTGATACAGGAACTGGAACTAAGTAATAAAACCAATGACAAAATAGAAGCCTTGGTTAATTATTTTAGTGAAGCCGACGAAAGCGATAAGCCTTACGTTATTGCGCTATTTACTGGCAAAAAGCCCAAACGGCCAATTGGCACCAACCTGATCAAACAATGGGCAATAGCACTTAGCGGCATTCCTGAATGGCTGTTTACCGAAAGTTACCATAGTGTGGGCGACCTTAGTGAAACCATAGCTTTGGTATTGCCAACTGCCGAACATACCGTCGAAAAACCTTTAAATCAATGGATAACAGAGCTGGCTAAACTTCAAGGCAAAACCGATGAAGAAAAGAAAACCTATGTACTTACCGCTTGGAATAGCTTAACCACTCAAGAACGGTTCATCTTCAACAAACTCATTTCTGGCAATTTCAGAATTGGAGTTTCCAACAAAATGCTGGTCAATGCCATCGCCAAACAAAGTCAACAAGACGCCAATAAAATTATGCACAGCATTATGGGCAAGTGGCAGCCCAATAGCATTAGCTATGCCGAATTGACTTCTGGCAGTCATGTAAATACCGATAATTCGTGGCCCTACCCCTTTTGCCTCGCCTACGCCCTAGATACTGAGCCCGAAAATTTGGGCGATACTGCAGATTGGCAAGCGGAATGGAAATGGGACGGTATACGCGGACAAATTGTAAAACGGAACGGCGAACTATTTATCTGGAGCCGAGGTGAGGAATTGGTCACCGAGCAATTCCCAGAACTACATTTCCTTAAAGATGACTTGCCAGATGGAACAGTATTAGATGGAGAAATTTTGGCCGTAAAAGATGGAAAGGTTCTACCCTTTAGCACTTTACAACAACGCTTAAACCGTAAAACCATTAGTAAAAATCAATTAGAAAATGCCCCTATTGGATTTTTTACCTACGATTTATTGGAGCATAAAGCAAAAGATATCAGAACCTCGACCTTATCACAACGAAGAACTTGGCTAGAGAAAATCATTCATCAGCTCAGCCAAAAAAACAAGGTGCTCCTATCTCCCATCATTAGTTTTAACAGCTGGCCACAATTGGCTGAAATTAGAGAAACGGCCCGTGAAATTAATAGTGAGGGAATTATGTTGAAGAACATTAATTCTATTTTTCACTCGGGCAGAAAACGAGGCGACTGGTGGAAATGGAAAATCAATCCCTATACGGTTGACACCGTCATGATTTATGCACAGAAAGGCAGTGGTCGTCGAGCTAATTTTTATACCGACTACACTTTTGCTGTACGTGATGGCGAAAAGCTCATTACCATTGCAAAAGCATATTCTGGCTTAACAGATAAGGAAATTAAGGAAGTAAACAGTTTTGTCAACAAAAATGCGATTGAAAAATTTGGGCCAGTACGTACAGTCAAGCCAGAACTGGTATTTGAAATTGCATTTGAGGGCATTGCCGAAAGCAAGCGTCACAAAGCTGGTTTAGCATTACGTTTTCCCCGTATCGCTCGTTGGCGAAAAGACAAAAACGTAGATGAAATTAATACTTTAGATGATTTGAGGCAGTTATTAATGACTAAAGACTGAACACCATCGTCATTGCGAGGTACGAAGCAATCCTAAGGCGATGATATAAAAATTAGTGAGATTGCTTCGTACCTCGCAATGACGGAAAAATCTAAGACATGCAAAAAACTAAAGGCTATCAACAAATTATTTCTTGGCTTAAAGCCGATAAAAGGAAGCCGTTTGATTTTCAAAAGGACACTTGGGAATATTACTTGCAGGGATATAGTGGTTTGGTAAATGCCCCAACAGGATTTGGGAAAACCTTCTCCGTTTTTTTGGGGGTAGTCATCGAAGCATTAAATCAGGATAAACCAGCAAAAGGTGTACAACTCATTTGGATTACGCCCTTAAGGTCTTTGGCTAAAGACATTGCTAGAGCCATGAGAGAAGTGCTTTTAGGTATAGGACTCGATTGGCTAGTGGGGGTTCGCAATGGCGATACCTCACAGGCAGAAAAACTTCAACAGAAAAAAGCAATGCCCGAGATATTGCTCATTACTCCCGAAAGTTTGCATTTACTATTGGCTCAGAAAGGCTCTTCCAGCTTATTTAAAAACCTAAAATGTATCGTCGCCGACGAATGGCACGAACTATTGGGCAGCAAACGTGGTGTACTGGTCGAATTAGCCGTTTCTAGAATAAAAGGCTTACAAAGAGAGCACGGAAATGAAATACTACGTGTATGGGGTATTTCGGCAACCATAGGCAATATACAAGAGGCATTAGATGTAATTGTTCCCGAGGAATCTGCTAAGAAAATTATCGTCAGAGCACAATTAGAAAAGAAGATACAAATCAAATCCATCCTACCCGACACGATAGAAACCTTGCCTTGGGCTGGACATTTGGGTTTAAAACTAGCCCATAAGCTCATTCCCATTATCAATAAAAGCAAAACCACACTCATTTTTATCAATACCCGTGGGCAATCGGAAATTTGGTATCAACACCTATTGGATATTGAACCAGATTTAGCGGGCAGGATAGCGATTCACCATGGCTCCATTGATTTTGAATTGAGAAATTGGATTGAAGACAGTTTGCACAGTGGCCTATTGAAAGCCGTTATCGCTACTTCTTCCTTAGATTTGGGTGTCGATTTTAAACCAGTGGACACCGTAGTACAAATTGGTTCCCCAAAAGGAGTAGCTAGGTTTTTGCAACGTGCTGGACGTTCTGGGCATTCGCCTTTTGAAGTTTCCAAAATATATTTCTTACCTACACACGCACTGGAACTGGTGGAAGCTGCCGCGATAAAAGAAGCCGCAAGAGAAAACAATATCGAAAGCAGAGAACCTTTTGTAATGGTTTTCGACACCTTAATACAGTATTTAGTCACACTTGCCGTAGGCGATGGTTTTAATGACAAACAGATTTATGAAGAAGTAAAACAAACCAATGCTTTTAAAGAGCTGCTTCCTAATGAATGGGCTTGGGCAATGCAGTTTATCACGTCTGGTGGCGACAGCTTGACCGCTTATAACGAATTTAAAAAGGTAGTAAGGGACGAAGACGGATTGTGGAAGGTGAAAAGCAGGCAAATTGCCATGCGGCACCGACTTCATATTGGTACTATTGTGAGTGATGCCATGTTAAAAGTAAAGTTCCTAAGTGGTGGTTACATAGGCATGGTGGAAGAATATTTCGTTTCGAAGTTGAAAACTGGTGATAGTTTTGTACTAGCAGGGCGAATTTTAGAGTATGTACAAATCAAAGAGATGACCGTCATTGTTCGTCGCAGTAAACAAAAGAAAGCTATTTCTCCAAGTTGGTTGGGTGGGCGTTTGCCCCTTTCTTCTAATTTAGGAGCAGTACTTCGCAAGAAATACAATGAGGTACTGGACCAAACACATCAAGACGAAGAATTGGATATTGTTCGACCGCTTTTTAAAATACAGGAAGAAAGGTCTCACGTACCCAAAAGCGACGAATTGCTCATCGAAATGATTAATAACCGTGAGGGTTTTCACTTATTTGCTTATCCATTTGAAGGCAGATTGGTCCATGAAATTTTAGGTGCACTGGTCGCCTATCGCTTGAGTAAATTAGTACCAATCACCTTTTCCATTGCCATGAATGATTATGGTTTCGAATTGCTCAGCGATATAGAAATACCTATGGATGACGGTATTGCTTATGAAGTTTTCTCACCCAAAAACCTCGCAGAAGACATTACCTTAAGCATTAACTCTACGGAAATGGCCAGAAGAAAGTTTCGGGATATTGCCTGTATTGCAGGCTTGGTTTTCCAGGGCTATCCAGGTAAATATATCACCAACAAACATTTACAAAGTAGTGCTGGCTTATTTTTCAATGTTTTTAATGATTTTGACAAACACAATCTGCTATTAAGACAAGCTTATGAAGAAGTTTTCTACCAGCAATTGGAAGAACCTAGGTTAGCAGCTGCTCTAAACCGCATTCAAAATAGCAATATCGTGATTACCTATCCTAAAAGGTTTACGCCATTGTCTTTCCCAATAAAAGTAGATAGTTTAAGGGCAAATATGAGTTCAGAAGAATTGGAACAACGTATTGAAAGGATGAAGAAAGAAGTTTTTAAATGAGGTTAAAACATTATTTTAAATAAAAAACATTAGGGAATTAAGAAAGATTAAGGCATCTTGAAAACTTAATATCCTTAATTTCTTAATGGTTATTAAACATTAAATACTAACCACTAATTTAAATGAAAACATTAAGGAATTAAGAAACATTAAGACTAAAGCACCTCGAAAACTTAATATCCTTAACTTCTTAATGGTTATTAAAC
>NZ_JAELTX010000131.1 GCF_016429065.1 Pedobacter sp. ASV17 | reverse complement strand
GTCTATTTATACTTTTCGTCATCCAGATCCTTTGGTGTAAGTCTTTCAGCTTTCCGTCATTTCGACCGAAAGGGAGAAATCTAGCAATTTGTTATTGGGTGTTAGATTTCTCTCTCGCTTTGCTGCGTTCGAAATGACGGCAGGTTATCTAGCCAAAATCCTCGTCGTCGTCTGCCAGATCTGCATTGAACAAACTCTCAAACATATCCGAAAAGCCAAAGCCACCGTTCAGGTAGTTTTTATTCAACTGTGAAAACTCCGATAGTCCATGCAATACAAATTCCATGAGTAATAAAGTTTGGTTTTCGCTCAACTTAGGGTGGAACTTTTTAATCAGCTCTTCCAAACCTTTTACTTTCTGCAGTTCTTTTTTATACGCTGCCAAAGTAAGGTTATCATCTACATCAATGGTATTTCCCTCGGTAAACCATTCGGTGATTTCGGTGTACGGATTAGCCGTTTTACTTTTCTTCGCTCGAGTAGGATCTGGGAAATAACGGACAAATAGATGCTTAATCGCCTTTCCAATTAAAGTATGGGCTACTTTAGCAGGACCTTCCAATTCACCTTCGTACACCAATTCTATCTTTCCTGTAACTGCTGGGATAATGCCACTGAAATCGGAAATACGTACAAAAGTATCTTTCTCTTTGTTGATGAGCATTCTTCGCTCAGCATTGCCAATTAAATTTTCAAACGCCGAAATAGTCAAACGAGCTGAAACACCCGATTTTTGATCAATGTATTCACTCTTTCTGGCTTCAAAAGCAACTTGCTCTACCAAATCTTTTACCAAGCCATCAGCTTCTATCAAACGTTGCTCAGGCGTAAGCTTAGCCTCTTGGAATGTAATCTTCCTCGAAATTTCTATCGATTTAGGATAATGGGTTAAAATTTGACTTTCGATACGGTCTTTCAAAGGTGTTACAATGCTTCCGCGGTTGGTATAATCTTCGGGGTTTGCGGTAAACACAAATTGAATATCCAAAGGCAAACGAAGCTTGAAACCTCTAATTTGAATATCCTTTTCCTGTAGCATGTTAAATAAAGCCACTTGAATTCTCGCTTGTAAATCGGGAAGTTCATTGATGACGAAAATACCACGATGCGCTCTAGGAATCAATCCAAAGTGGATGACCCTTTCATCGTTGTAGGTCAATTTTAGGTTGGCAGCTTTAATGGGATCCACATCGCCAATCAAATCGGCCACGGTAACATCAGGTGTCGCCAGTTTTTCAGTATAGCGTTCGCTGCGGTGCAACCATGCAATAGGCGTATCATCACCTTTGGTGGCAATTTCATGGTGACCATACCACGAAATAGGATTCAAAGGATCGTCGAAAATTTCGCTACCTGCAATGTAGGGAATGTACTCGTCCAGCAAATTCACCATTAAACGGGCAATACGGGTTTTGGCCTGTCCCCTCAAGCCCAACAACAATACATTATGTCGAGCCAAAATAGCGGTTTGCAGTTCGGGAATAACGGTTTCGTCATAACCCAAAATTCCTTCAAAACCTGCTTCCTTTTGTTGTAACTGTTTAATTAAATTTTTCCTAAGCTCGTCTTTAATACTTAACGATTGATATGAGGTTGCTTTTAGTTCTCCTAGAGTTGTTGCTTGCATATTTTTTATTTAGTCGGGAAGCCCTTAAAGTCAGGAAGTCCGAAGTATTATAGGCATGCTATCTTCGGTCTTTCGGTCTCTTCACTTTCGGACTACCGTACGGTTCTTCTTCTGTTTTTAATATAATCTTCAAAAATGTACTCGCCCAGACCATTTAGCGAGCTGTAAAACGCCCTGCCGCCATTAATTTGAGTAAATTGCCTTACAAACTGTTGCAGGTAAGGGTCTTTGGCAATCATAAACGTGGTGATGGGAATGTTCAATCTTTTGCACTGGGCTGCCATGTTCAGCGTTTTGCTAATCACTTTCCTATCCAACCCTACGCTGTTTTTATAATAACGACCATTCTCCTTTAAGCAGGTAGGCTTGCCGTCCGTAATCATGAAAATTTGCTTGTTGTGCGTTTTTCTTCTGCGCAACAAATCAGTGGCCAGTTCTAAACCCGCAAAAGTGTTGGTATGGTAGGGGCCAACTTGCAAGTAGGGCAGGTCTTTAATGCTGATTGGCCAAGCATCATTTCCAAAAACGACAATGTCCAAAGTATCTTTCGGGTATTTGGTTTTAATCAGTTCCGCCAAAGCCATAGCCGTTTTCTTAGCAGGCGTAATGCGGTCTTCCCCGTATAAAATCATCGAGTGCGAAATGTCAATCATCAACACCGTAGAAGTTAAAGTTTTGTAGTCCTTTTCTTCCACTTCCAAATCACGTTCTGTAAGCGTAAAATTGCCAATACCATGGTTAATTTGCGCATTGTGGATAGAAGCCGTCATGTCTATTTGATCCAAACTATCCCCAAAATTAAACTCGCGTCTGTCGGCATTTTTTTCTTCGCCAATCCCCGAGATATTGCTGTTGTGATTTCCCTTTCCAGCTTTTTTCAGCTTTCCAAAAATCTCTTCCAAGGCCGATTTACGAATAGTCTGTTCCGTTTTGGCAGTGATTTTTACCTCTCCATCCTCTTCTTTCAAATAGCCCTTGTCCTTCAGGTCTTCAATGAAATCGCCCATCCCGTAATCGTTGTTGGTAAACTTGTATTGCTTGTCCAACTCGTTCATCCAAGCCAAAGCTTCGCCCGCATCCCCAGCAGTGTAATTGAGTAGTTGCGTAAATAATTTCAGCAATTCATCAAAGCCTCCTTTGGGTAATTCGTTGGGTAAAAATTTAGAAAACTGATAACCTTTCATATTGTTCTTAACGCTCTCACTCCTTATGTACGTTTCATTAACGTAACAACTAAGGTAATGGTTTGCCAATGGAATATTTTAAGGCAGATGTCATATTCTGTTAAAGAGAATATGACGTTTTATAGTATTTGAAAATGTGGGGTGGTAGCAAGGGCACTGCATTAGCTTTGACAATCTTTTAAGATTGTCAAAGTTTAGCGCCTGCGTTCGCTACTACAAAAAACCTCGCAGGTTTTTTCAAACCTACGAGGTTTGAATAAGACCATATGGCTAAAGCTTTCCTCGTTCAGCTAGCAAAATAATTACTGCCCCAACCGTATAAGCGAATATATCTTCCCAAGCAAAATAATTCCCAATCACTACATTGGCCAACCTTGAATGTTCCAAGCCTATTCGTTTTACAAATTGAAAATACTGTAGCGTTTCTATCAAATAAGCAAAAAGCAATACGCCAATGGTTGTTTTTAGAACGGGTAGGTTAAAGAAAGCTTTTACAAAACAATAGATGAGAATAACCACCAACACATCACCAATATAGGGGCGCACGAACTGGTCTTTGATGTAAAGTGCAATCAATACTTCGATGATAAAAATAATCACCGCAAGGGCGAAATACTTGGTGTTGAATTGTATTTTCATTGGCTTTTGTGTGTTTACGATGTATGAAAATAAATTTATTAGATTTGTTAACAAAGGTTTTTTATGAAAAGATTATTGATGATCCTATTTTGCTTTGTGGCAAGTAATGTATTGGCCCAAACTAGCCAAGACCGAACAGCCATTTTAAAAGTGTTGGAAGACCAACGCCAAGGCTGGAACAAAGGAGATATGGATGCCTATATGCAAGGTTACTGGAAAAGTGATAGTTTGCTGTTTGTTGGTAAAAACGGGCCTACCTATGGCTGGCAAAAAACTTTGGATAATTATAAAAAAGGTTATCCCGATAAAAGTACCATGGGCTTTTTAACCTTTGGCATTAAGAAAATAGAGTTTTTATCCAAAGACAGGGCTTTTGTATTAGGCAGCTGGAATTTGAAGCGAGAAAAAGATGAACCTAAGGGATATTTCACTTTGCTATTAAGAAAAATTAGCGGGCAATGGAAGGTGGTTTCAGACCATAGTTCTTAGTGGAAAGAGAATAGTTGCACTTTCTGTTTCTCCGTCTTTTGTTGGTTGTTATTTCCTCCCCCTGCCCCCTCAAAGAGGGGGATGTTGTTGAGTGCTAAGTCGCTGTTATACCAATGAGTGCTAATAAAACTACAAAGCGGATGATATCCTCTGAACCTTTTTGTCATGTTGAGGAACGAAACATCTCATTGATACATTTAAAATAGATTCTTCGCTACCGAAGTTTCGGTACAAGTAGCGGTCTGAATGACAAAGTCTACTTCAACAACGCCAACTTCCGATACTTTCTCGAAAAATAATACAAAGAGTAAACAGTAAGCGTCACACCAATCACAGATAAGATCATCACGCTGCTCGAAAAGAAAGTCACCCAATTCAGTTGTATTTTGAAAATTTCCTTGCTTAATAGTACACCAATGCTGCCTACATAACCAAAAGCATCGGCAATGTAAATCAAGAAACCAACGTTGCTGGCATATTTAAAGGTAGAAATCAATCGGTCGAAAAAGATGGCATTAAAGGGAATGTAAACCATGTACAAGCCAAGTCCCACTAAAGTCATCCAAGCAATGGGACTCAATTGTCCCGATTTGAACAATAATGTACAAGCTCCTGCCAAAATAAAACCTATCAGAATAAAATAATGTGCCGTTTTTAAGGCTACAAAATTATTTTTGATCATCACCATGCTACCAATGAGTAAGAGTACAATTAACGTAATTGGCGTTTCGGTTTTAGAGAATAGGGCTGGTTGGTTAAAGAAACCCATTTCCTTCCACATCTCGGCACTAAAATTATCTCTGATGTCCCTAAAGATCGTAGCAAAGCAATAGATGATGACACAGGCGATAATTCCACCCAAAAAATCACGGATAAACTTCTTTCGATCGTCGGCTGTCATGGCTACCCGTTGCGACCTAAAGGCAATGTCTTCCACATCTGGCTGCGGAATCTTTTCCATTAAGTAAACAAACAAAAGCAAGGGGAGGCAAAACACAAGCCCAGCATAAAAGGGCATCCAAAATTCGCTAATACCAAAGTTGTCCATCAGCAACGCACCTACTGATTTTACAAAACCAGAAGCGAAAATAAAGCTAACGGCAAGCGCCGCTCCAATAAAATCTGTACTTCTTCTACCTTCAACGTAAGAAAATACCACGCCCCAAAGCATGCCCAATGGGAAGCCATTTACAAAAAGGAACAAAATGTTGTAAGGAGCTGGAACAATGGCAAACAGCAGCCAACTTAACCAGGCGATTCCTGTGAGTACCAATATGATTTTGCCGCGACCTGTTCGTTGTAGCTCAGAAATGTATTTGATGCCATAAAACTTTGCCAGTAAGTAACCTAGCATTTGGCTAATCACCAATACCGTTTTGTAACTATATCCAGCAATGGTTAATCCATCAAAAGTGGCTACGGTAAAGGTTTTCCGATAGCCGAAAATCATGGTGTAGGCTAAAAATACAACCACTGCGGCATAAAGCCCAGTTTGGATAGATTTACGGGTATTCGTTTGGCTCATAAAAGGTTAATCTTAGATGAAGATAAACTATTTTAATATGAGTTCGTGATAAGCATTTTGTTATTTTTCGATATTTCCAGCCTTAGCAAAGCCTGTTCGTTCTACTAAAATCGGCCTTGGCCTGTTCGGGATGTAGAAATTGGCCCTAGTTGCTTCTTTAATAGAACAGGGCGCAGCCGTAGATTTTTTTGCATACTTTTTTCATCTATAGGAAAAAAGTTTGTCCGCGAAGCGACGGAACATAAATAGTAGTAGAAAACTGATTTTTTCGCATAAAAGTCTGATCATGATGCGCAGAAAGTATTTTCTTAATGCTAACTCCCGTTAAAATAGCGTTAAATACTAAGTAGCCATTTACAATTTCATTCAAATAAGTACGCAAACGGCGAGGACGCCGTCTTTAGGCAGCAAGGTGTATTTGGCGTCATCGCGAAACAAGACCCGTAAAACTTACATCTTATTTTTAAACAATTCTAAAGAAGTTGCAATGAAATTACACGGAGGCCGTACTGCGGATTTGCTCAATCTCTTGGAGTGCCGCATTCCATAAATTAATGCGTTGTTGTAAGGCTTCTTCTACTGCAGCCGAAGCCTCGTTCCAAGCATTTTCTTCATTGCCACAAAGCTCGCTGGTCATTTCCAAAGCCAAATGGCTATGATGGTCGCCGTCTACTTCAATATGTCGGTCTAAATAATATTTGAAAATAGTGACTTGGTCAGGATGTTTGCTGTTCAGATCATTCACCATGCTATGGAACATGTTTGGAATTAAATCTTCACGGCCAAAGGTAAAAGCTGCTGCGGTAGCGTGGTTTTTGCCTGCGTTGATGATGGAAAAAGTACTATTGATAAACTCCTGAGCAGCCAATGGAACGTTGGCTAAAGCATAAGCCTCTTGAAAACTTTTCCCTGATTGAAGCGATTGGATAAACGTTTGGATAGGTTGAGTATTAGCGCCAACCTGTACCATCGCATCAATATATAATTCAAAATGGCTTTTAATATCGCCCTTTTCGTCTACATCAGATTCCTCGCCAGCCACAATTTCATTAATCAATTGCCTTGTTTTGGCATTTCCTACTGGAAACCAAGGTAGGGTAGTGCAGGTAAGATTGATCTGTAATGCTTTAAGCAACGACATGAAATCCCAAACGGCATAAATATGGTGCTCCATGAAAATACGTAACTCGGGTAGCTCACTAATTTGAGCGTAAACGCCATGGTTTACAATTTGATTTCTGAGCGTTGCTGTCGTTTGGTTGATTTTCTCGATATGGGAATTCATTTTGGGGGATATTTTTAAGACTTACGAAGTTTAAAAACCTTCGTAAGTCTATTAAAAGTGTTTTTTATTGTTCTAAAGTGAAGTTTTTGTAGTAAAAATCTTTGTCGGCATCGGTAATTTCACGGATCACCTTGCATGGATTTCCCGCTGCAAATACATTGTCGGGAATGTCTTTGGTAACCACACTGCCTGAGCCTATTACCACGTTATTGCCAATGGTAACTCCAGGGTTAACTACTACATTGCCACCTAACCAAACGCTGTCGCCAATGGTAATAGGTTGTGCCCACTCATGCTCTTGGTCGCGTAAATGGGAATGTATAGGATGTCCAGCGGTATAAAGTGCTACGTTAGGTCCGAAAAATGCATGCTTGCCAATTTTAACTTTGGCGCAATCTAAAATGGTTAAATTGAAGTTGCTGTAGAAATGCTCATCAATTTCAATGTTGTAACCATAGTCGCAGCGGAAAGGCGGCTCCACATAAAACATGGTGCCAGTTTTGCCAAACAACTTTTTGATCAGTTGTTTGCGAGCCTTAATTTGCTTAGGGGCTAGGTTGTTGAACTCAAAAACAATTTCACGAGCTTTTAAACGCTCACCAGCCAGCTCAGTACCACCAGCTTGGTAGGCCTTGCCAGCTAACATTTTTTCCTTTTCGCTCAACTGTTTTTCCTGCATGGCTGCGAAGTTAAGCAACAACTTTGCGATGCTGTAAAAATTTTGACTTTATGATATTTAATTCAGATTTGTCAACTAATTTCTATTGTTGATATCTAGTTTGTAAATAGGATTATTTTCTATCTCTTCTAATTCTAATTGCATCTTTTGCAACCAGTTTTTTCCATTCCTTTTTTCTAGATATTGGTTCGTTAAATCTTTATAAGCTTTGCGAGCTTTTATGTCTAAATCATCGATAATACAATTGGAAGTTTTAATTATTCCGTTCCTTTTGTATATGCTATCTATTTTTTTGCTTGCTACCTCATTGTACATTGGTAATTGCAATCCGTAAGAAATAAATTGAATCTGGTCATTTTTAATGTCCAATTTTGCTTCTTTTATATACTCTGCTCTTCTTTCTTTTAACAAATTCATTATTTGTAGATAGGCAAAACCAGCGCTACTTAAAGTATAAATAAGAATAATGCTGCTTAAAACAAGACTTATAATAGATACTCTGTGAAGATAACTTTTTGTTTTAAAACAGAATATTGCCAGCAAGGCGGCTAATGGGATAGATAGTAAAAAATATAAGAAAGGCAACCAATTGGTTAAGTTGATCATTTCTTCATAATCGAAGCCAGATTGATAGCTGTATTTAATTAAGAAAAGATGACCGATAAAAATTAAGAATAAGATAATTAGATTCCATAATAAGAGCTTTTTTTTCATTGTGCTATTAAATAAGGTAAAACGGTTATACAAAAGCGGTATTTTTAAAACATGATGCTTTTTTCACAGATAATACACAACGAAAAGAGAAAAAAATAATCAAATAAAAACGGGGCTACCGTTACCGATGCCCCGCTATAATTATTTTATCACTAATGGTTACAAAGTACCTTTAGCATAAGCTTTTTCAGCTCTTTTTACGGCTAATTTCTCTCTGTAAGATGCATATTTTCCTTTGAATGCCATTTTTAGCAAACTGTCTACAGCACCATGTTGAAACAAGCTCCATAAGCTGGCTGCCTTACCTGGAATTGATTGATCCCATGCTCTTAAACTAAGCGAGAACGAACCATCTAGGTATTTCATCCAATGCCACATACCAATCGGCATAAACAAAGTATCGCCATGCTCTAAAATTACTTCGTAACCCTCAATACCATTTAAGGAAGGAAATTTTTCAAAGTCAGGTTTCCCTACGTTAAAATCTTCCAGTGCATAAGTGGCGTTAGGTAAGCAATATAGACGTTTTTTCCATTTGTAATCGAACAAAATTACATGTTTACGCCCTCCGAAGTGGGTATGTAGGATGTTTGGCAAGTCGATGTCGTAATGTAAAAAGGTTTCCGAGTTAGATCCACCGAAAAACATCGCTGGTATACTTTCCATTACTCCGCCCATCAAATCTTTAGGGATCTTAACATCGTCAATTAGCCCAGGTACTTTTTTGAAAAGGTTGAAAAGGAAAATACGCAACTCAGTTGGCTCACGTTTGATGAGGTCTAAATACTCACCAAATTTCATGTGTGTTACCGCTGAGTTAATCGGTTTGCTCGGATCAGCTTTTGAATTATCAAATAATGGTACTTCTACATCACCAGCAATTGATTTCAGGTAATCGGTAGTCCATTTTTCTCTAGCGGCCCAATCTTTAGTAAGGCCCTTCATCACCAACGGACGTTTAGGGTCTAAGTAGTTCTTTTTAAAGTCTTCTTTACTTATAGTATCGACAGTATCGACAGGTTTTAATATAAAGCTCATTTGTGGTTTGGGTATAAACTTTTAATTAAAATTAACAAAAAGTTAATCATCACAAAATTGTGATTAAAAACGTAAATATATGGGTGAATTAAAATAAAATGTGAAAAAAATGATTTAAATCACATTAAGTCACTTTTGCTTTCTTGATCATTTTGGCAAAATATGCTGGGAAAAGACGCTTTAAAAGCACTCCCTTGGTTTCCTTGCCGCCAATATAAACTTCTTCCTTCTTTTGTTTGATGGCGTTGATGATTTGCTTAGCGCATTCTTCTGGAGCCATGCCATTTTCTTGGGCCGTATCCATGGTACCTTGTGCACTACCATCGGCAGTAAGGGCATTAATGGTCACCTTTGTTTTAATAAAGCCAGGGCAGGCCAGCATAATATGTATGTTCGGGTTGTCCAACTCTATTCTTAAAGATTCGAAATAGCCATGTAAAGCATGTTTAGACGCCGAGTAAGCCGAACGAAAGCGAGTACCAAATTTACCGACTAGGCTGCTTACGCATACAATAGTCCCTGTATTTCGTTGAATCATTTGCGGTAAAACGGCTTTGCTTAAAATAACCGTTCCCCAAAAATTGACGTCCATAAAGCGTTGCTCTGTTTTAAGATCAGTTTCCAAAGCCAAAGCCCTCTGGCTAATGCCACCGCTGTTAATCAATACGTCGATATGCCCGTAAATACGTAAAGCGTCCGTTGCCTTAGCAGGAAGGCTCTCGCTATCTTCAAGGTCTAACGAAAGTACATGTACGTCAATTTGGTTGCGACACTTTTGCTTTACACGGAACAATTCATCTCTGTTACGAGAAGAAATAATGAGCTTAGCGCCAGCAGCATTTAGTTCGTATACCAGTGCTTCGCCGATTCCTGATGATGCACCTGTGATCCATACTATTTTATTGTTCATCATATCGTTTTACGATTTTGCCTCCAATGGAATGCAATGATTTAGTTCAATTCATCTTCGTCTAAGAAAAGTGCTGCGGCAATGCCATCTGCAAACAACTTTCCTTTATTACTAAGATAAATGTTGTGGTTGTCGATATAAACTTTTTCGTCGGATAGATAAGGTTTGATGTTGCGAAGAATCAGCTCCTTTGGTTTTTTCCCAAACTCGGTACTCACTTTTTCAAGACTGATACCCCACATGGTACGTAGTGAAGTCATCACATATTCGTTAAATTTATCAGCATTGCTCAACTGTTCGATGGTTTCGGGGAGTTGCTTTTTACCAATGCTGTCTAAATATTTTGCGTTGTTGGCAATGTTAATATAACGATCGGTTCCGTCAAAGCCATGGGCAGAAGGTCCAATTCCTAAGTAAGGTACGCCTTTCCAATAGTTGGTGTTGTGCACCGCGTATTTTCCAGGCAAGCTGTAGTTGGAAATTTCGTAGTGCTCAAATCCGTTGCGGGTCAAAGTATCCACCAACATCAGGAATTGTTCAGCACTTTGGTCATCGCTCACCATGGGTTGTTTGCCTTTTTCAATGGCATGAGCTAGGGCTGTACGTGGTTCAACGGTAAGCGAATAGGCCGAAATATGGGGTACTTCCAATTCAATTGCCGTTTGGATATTACGGGTCCATTTCTCGTTAGTGAGCATAGGATAGCCATAAATAAGATCAATGGTCAGTTTCTCAAAACCTGCATCCTGACTTCTTTTAATACAATCCGTAGCTTCTTGCGCATTATGGGCACGGTTCATCCAAATCAAATCTTCGTTAAAAAAAGATTGGGTACCTATGCTAAAACGGTTGAAGGGCAGTCGCCTCAACTCCATAATCTTTTGAGCGGTAAGGTCGTCTGGGTTGGCTTCTATTGTAATTTCCGCATTCGAGGAAATAGAAAAGAGCTGCTCAATGGTTGCCAATATTTTTTGCAGCGCTACACTCGGTAAGGTCGTTGGGGTGCCGCCGCCAAAGTAAATGCTATCCACCTGTTGGTTGGCCAATCTGTCTTTCTTCATCGCTATTTCCATGCAAATTGCATCCACCATTTCATCTAAGTATTTAGTAGAAGTGGTAAAGTGAAAATCGCAATAAGTGCAAGCTTTTTTGCAGAAAGGAATATGGATATAAATACCTGCCATTTTTGCAAAGGTAGGTTAATTTGAAATTAGGCGACCACAGAGTAGGGCTAATTTTTTATAATAGGAGAGTCAGATTAATTTTATGTTGCTATTTTAGCGATATGATAGCTGTAAATGAGTATTTTGATGGAGCCGTAAAATCACTGGCTTATGAAAACAATGGAAAGTCTACCGTGGGCGTAATCGATGCTGGTGAATATGAATTTGGTACATCAACGCATGAAACGATGACGGTAGTGGAAGGTGCAATGGACGTATTGCTTCCTAGCCAAGACCAGTGGGAAACTTATACCGCTGGACAACAATTTGAAGTGGCAGCCCATACCTCATTTAAGGTGAAAGCCGCACAGCAAGTAGCTTATTTGTGTAAATACAAATAGAAAACGCTAAGAATAAGCCTGCCCCCTTTATTATTTTTGATGCGTATGAGATGCTTAGTTGTATGGCTTTTGATTTGTTTTAGTGTAAGCTTATCGGCGCAGCAGGTATATAAAGTATCGGTAATTTTGCCTGATACCGCTAAAGCTATTTCCAAAAAAATCTCCTACCAAAAAGAGGTTTCAGATAGTTTGGCTGTTTATCGGGAAGCGGAGAAGGTATTGTCGCAGCTGCAATTCAAGGGCTATTTGTTGGCAGAAATTAGCACGCTAAATTTTAAAGGAAAAGAAGCGACCATTAGTATTTTGCCTCATCAATTATACCGATGGGTCAGTTTGTCTAGTGGGAATTTATCTGGTGCGGCTAAACAGGCGGCTGGTTTTCGGGAGCGAAGTTTTGAGAGTGCTAGTTTTAATGCAGAAAGGTTAAATCATCTTTTTGAGACACTTTTGACCTATTACGAAAACAATGGGTACCCATTTGCCAGTGTGAGTTTAGAACAAATCAATATTTCTAGTAGCGCAATTTCGGCAAGCGTTCATGTAAAACCTCAACAAAGGCTTTTTTTTGACACCATACAAGTAGTAGGTAGCGGTCAAATTGCTCAAAAATATATACAATCCTATCTTAATATTAAAGCTGGTGCACCCTATGTAGAAAAAACAGTTCAAGCCATAGAGAACCGTTTGCGTGAGCTGCCTTTTTTAACGGTGGTAAAGCCAACAGAAATTAGGTTTTCGGGAGAGAAAGCCAAGGTGAGCATCTTTGTGAATAAAAGAGACGCTAACCAATTTGATGGGGTGGTTGGCCTACAACAAAATGCAGCTACAGGTAAAACACAACTGGTAGGGAATTTACGGTTGCACCTGCAAAATGCTTTTAAAAGGGGAGAGCAGCTTAACTTTAATTATCAGGGACTTTCCCAACGTAGCCAATTACTGGATGTGAAAGCGGTAGTGCCGCATGTATTGAATACAGATTTTGGCCTCAGTCCAAGCCTTTACTTATATAAACAAGACTCCTCCTTTTTAAATGTGGATACCAAGCTCGGGTTTAACTACCTGATGAAGGGCAATAATACTTTTCAGTTTTTTGTCGAGAACAAATCCTCGCGACTTTCGTCTGTAGAAGCTTATCAAAATGCAACCACACTGCCGCCCGTGCTGGATGCCAATACTATTTTTTACGGGCTGGGCTTGAATATGGAAAATCTCGATTATCGCTATAATCCGCAAAAAGGCTACAGCCTGGTTTTGGACGTAGCTGTGGGGAGTAGAAAGATTAAGCGTAATGCCGCCATTCCGGAACAGCTTTATCAAGGGATTCAATTAAGTAGTACTTCTTACCGATGGTTTAGCCATGTTAATTACTATGTGCCCTTGGCCAAGCAACTTGTTTTTGCTTTGGCTAATCAAACGGGGATCATTAGCAGTAAACAGCTGCTGGAAAACGAAGTGTTCAGGCTTGGTGGACAACGAAGCTTGAGAGGGTTTAATGAACTTTCGGTATTGGCCACTCAATATACCTATGGCAATGCCGAATTGAGATATTTGTTGGAACAAAACTCTTTTCTTTTTGCTTTTTATAACCAAGGATATCTGCAATATAAGGCCTCAAAGCAAAGCTACACCGATTTTCCTTTGGGTTTTGGGGCAGGTGTAAACTTCGAAACCAACCTAGGAATACTTTCCATTAGCTATGCATTAGGCAAACAACGAAATAATCCCTTAAATTTGCGCAACGGAAAAGTACACTTCGGCGTTACTGCCCTATTTTAATATGTCAAAAAAAACCTTTTTGTTTTTCTTTCTGGTTGCCATCATGACTGTCTTCAGCCAAGCACAAATTCCTGTGCAAAAAGATACATTGATGAATGTGCAGTCTTTGCCAGATAGTTT
>NZ_JAELTX010000130.1 GCF_016429065.1 Pedobacter sp. ASV17 | reverse complement strand
CTGCTGGGCTTCCCGAAGTATCGGGATCCTACTCCCCAGCGACCCTCTGATTAATCCCGCAGGTGCGGGACCCTAACCAGCTGGGCTAATACTCCCGTTAGCACTTCGCCACCAATAAGTCTTTCGAGTAGCTTTCTGCTCTTTTGATTTTTGATGAACCGCTCCAAATGCATGGCCTCACCCTCTATTTCGCCACAAGCAAAAACAGCTTTTAATATCCAAGGCCTATGCCTTGAAGTAAAGGTTATCCTATCACTATGATTGTGCTCATAAAAACGTCGCCTATAATCACGGGTATAGCCAATGTAATATTTATCCGAGCTTTCGGAGTAAAGAATGTACAGGTAGAACATAAACCTTAAGATACAAAAAACCCCACTCGGACGGAGTGGGGTTGGCTTGAGTTTTCAAGCTCCCTCTGCTGGGCTTCCCGAAGTATCGGGATCCTACTCCCCAGCGACCCTCTGATTAATCCCGCAGGTGCGGGACCCTAACCAGCTGGGCTAATATTCCCGTTAGCACTTCGCCACCAATAAGTCTTTCGATTAGCTTTCTGCTCTTTTGCTTTTTGATGAACCGCTCCAAATGCATGGCCTCACTCTCTATTTCGCCACAAGCAAAAACAACTTTTAATATCCAAGGCCTATGCCTTGAAGTAAAGGTTATCCTATCACTATGATTGTGCTCATAAAAACGTCGCCTATAGTCACGGGTATAACCAACGTAATATTTATCCGAGCTTTCGGAGTAAAGAATGTACAGGTAGAACATAAACCTTAAGATACAAAAAAACCCCACTCGGACGGAGTGGGGTTGGCTTGATTTTTCAAGCTCCCTCTGCTGGGCTCGAACCAGCGACCCTCTGATTAACAGTCAGATGCTCTAACCAGCTGAGCTAAGAAGGAATATTTTCTTTAACTTCTTTCTTTTTTCCCTCTGATTAATCCCGTATCTGCGGGACTCTAACCAGCTGAGCTAAGAAGGAATATTTTCTTTAACCGTCTCTTCCTCAATGGAAAATAGGGTTGTTCAACTTTTCAATTAAAAAGCCCTACAAAAAAGTAAGGCTTGTGCTCCCTCTGCTGGGCTCGAACCAGCGACCCTCTGATTAACAGTCAGATGCTCTAACCAGCTGAGCTAAGAAGGAGTGCTGGTTGTCCAAAACGCTTTCAAATGCTCTTTTTAATTTGAACACCCTTGTTCGTTTTGGGAATGCAATATTAGGGCTTTTAAATTATTTATGCAATATTTGTAGCGAAAAAAAAGATAAAAATCACAAGTTATAACGTATGAGCCTGATAATCATAGGTACTGTGGCCTTCGATGCCATCGAAACTCCTTTCGGAAAAACAGATAAAATTGTAGGCGGAGCCGCAACTTTCGCTAGTTTGGCCGCTTCTTACTTCTATAATCGCACAAAAATTGTTGCTGTAGTTGGCGATGATTTCAAAAAAGAAGATATCGACACCCTAAACAACCACGGTATTGACACCGAAGGTTTGCAAATCAAAGAAGGAGAAAAATCTTTCTTCTGGAGTGGCAAATACCACAACGACATGAACAGTCGCGATACTTTGATCACAGAATTGAATGTATTGGAAAACTTTGACCCTATCATTCCTGAAAGCTATCAAGACTGTGAGTATTTGATGTTGGGTAACCTTACCCCACAAATACAACAAACGGTTATTAAAAGACTAAAAAACCGTCCGAAACTAATTGTTCTTGATACCATGAACTTTTGGATGGACATTATGATGGACGACTTACTAGAAACCATTAAAATGGTTGACGTATTGACCATCAACGATTCAGAAGCTCGTCAATTATCGGGTGAATATTCATTGGTAAAAGCAGCCAACAAAATTTTAACCATGGGCCCTAAATATTTAATCATCAAAAAAGGTGAGCACGGCGCATTGTTATTCCACGAAGACAAAATTTTCTCAGCTCCAGCATTGCCTTTAGCTGATGTATTTGACCCAACTGGCGCTGGCGATACTTTTGCGGGTGGCTTTATTGGTTATTTGGCTAAAGTAGGCAGCATCAATTTCAACAACATGAAAAATGCCTTGATTTACGGTTCAGCATTAGCTTCTTTCTGCGTAGAGAAGTTCGGTACCGAGAAACTATTATCGTTAAGCCAAGAAGAAATTACCAACCGTTTGCAGCAATTTGTAAACTTAAGCAGTTTCGAAATTAGTCAATAAGTAAAAAGTGTAAAGTTGAGGGTTAAAACTTTCAGCTTTACACTATCAACCTTCTACCCTCACCAACACCCCCACCTTTTCCAGCTTTTCAAAAACGACTTCGGTATGTGGCGCATCAGCCAGTTCATCAGTAAGGTCCTGCCCTGCCCAATGCTCGTAATGCTTACCATTTTTCCATAAGCGGCTTTCGGTTACATCATAGATGATACCTTTATAGGCCACCCATATTTGCGGCTTATCCTGTCCGTTACGCAAAGCCAATTGCTGTTTAGTATAAGATGGCAATTCCATTAGGCCTCTCTCTTGCTTTTAAAGAGTTCAAACATATAAATGCTCACCAGTAAAGCAGAAAGAAACATGAATAAAGTTTCTACAGGAACTTTTGCGATATGCAGACCCGAAATGCCACTTGCCGTAGCCATCACAACATTTTTCCAAGCCAAAACACCATAAACGATCAATAATGGCACCAACATGAACACAAAAGCACGATAGGCCCTGTACATAAATCTTAATTTGCCTACATACTCAATGAGCAACAACACCAACAAAAGTGTAGCGAAAGTCAGCATTGTGTACCACTTAGGGTACCCGAAAAATAGAAAAGCCACACAAAGACCCAACAATAAATTGCTAAAAGCCAAGCTGTACTTCTGCAAATCGTTTTTAGGGAAACGCAAATTGAGGTATTGATAAAGGGAAATACAAGTAAAGTTTAAACTGAAATGAAGCAGGTATTGCTCAACAGGAATATCCTTAAAGCTGATAGACAACGTGTTTTGAGTTTCATAACTGACCAAACCAAGCAGATACAGCACTACCGTGATGGCAGAAAACAAAATGGTAGCCACCAAGCTTGCACCAAACGCTGCCCTTAAATTACCGTCTTTAAATATTTGCTTATCGATTTGAAAAACTAATGGGAGTAATAAGGGAGCCAGCGCTAAAATTAGAAAAACAAACTTCATCATATTGTGGTATTATTCCCCAAAAGTATGATTTTATATTGGTTGGTTGGATAGTAGTTGTTTCGTTGGTTAGATATATATTAACAAGTGGAACTAATCCTTAGACTTACGAAGCACCCTGCCAGACTTACGAAGTTTCGGGAACTTCGTAAGTCTTATAAAGCATCAAGTCACAAGTCAAGCCCATAAAAAAGCCCCGCAAGTGCGGGGCTGTATGACTATCCTCTATCTGTAGAGTAATTTTTAAGGTATTTTTTTAGTTGTCCTCTGGCTACGTGTATTCTGGTTTTTACCGTACCAATTGGAATGTTAAGTTCTTCGGCAATTTCGTGGTATTTAAAACCTTCGAAATATTTAATGAATGGAATATAATACTCAGGAGCTAATGAGTCAAGCGCCTTGTTAATGTCTTTCAGTACAAACTTGCTTTCAACCGCGTTGTTGGTAGCACTATAGTGCAAATTTGCATAGGTAATGTCGTCACTTTGCGTAATCAATGCATTAGTTTTCACCAAGCGTCTGTAATTGTTGATAAAAGTGTTGCGCATGATGGTAAAAAGCCAGCCCTTTAAGTTGGTGCCTTCTTTAAACTTACTATAATATGTTACAGCTTTGAGCATCGTGTCTTGTACCAGGTCATTTGCATCTTCTAGGTCTTTAGTGAAATTCAAGGCAAATGATTTCAATGAGGTAGAATAATCGTTTAGTTGTTCGTTAAATTGCAGCTGTGTCATATTCTTTTTAGTTTTTAGTTAATAAAATAGAACAGAAGCTAGATGGGCTTGCAACTGTCATAGTTATGTAACACCTTACAACTATGATACCAAAAACGACAAAAACTATCGACTAAAAATTTAAAAGATGAAAAAAGACGCTCCAAAAGCGCTAGACTAAAAAATATTTACTTCTCGCTCTAAAAGCACTCCAAATTTTTGTTGTACAGTTTCGATAATTCTTTCCGAAAATCTGTACACCTCCTGTCCTGTTGCCCCACCATGATTAACTAAAACGAGCGCCTGATTTTTCCAAGTTCCAGTATGACCGTCAACCAAACCTTTAAATCCGCACTGTTCTATCAGCCAACCTGCCGCCAACTTTACACGTCCATCTGGGGCTGGATAATGTGGGGTGTCTGGAAAATGCGACAACAGGTCATCAAACACTGGCTGGTCGATAATTGGATTTTTGAAGAAACTGCCTGCATTACCAATCGTTGAAGGATCTGGTAATTTACTTACCCTAATGGCAGCTACTACTTCTGAAACATCGGCAATGGTTGGCTCGGCAATTCCTCTTCTTTCAAGCTCGGCATTAATAGCACCATAGTGTGTTTGCACATTAGGAATATTGGATAAGCGATAGGTTACCGAAGTAATGATATATTTTCCCTTTAACTTTCCCTTGAACACACTTTCGCGGTAGCCAAATTCACATTCGGCTTTGTTAAAAGTTTTAATTTGTCCAGTAGCAATTTCAAAAGCAGTACAGCTTTCAAAAACATCTTTAATTTCTACACCGTAGGCACCTATGTTTTGTATCGGCGATGCGCCCACAGTTCCAGGAATTAAGGTTAGGTTTTCCAAGCCAGCATAACCCTGTGCCACGCAATATTTCACCAAAGCATCCCACACCTCGCCTGCACCTGCGGTTACCAAAACATCATCGCCTTGCGGAGTAACTTTAATGCCTTTAATACTTATTTTAAGCACAAGTCCATCGTAGTCTTTGGTAAAAAGCATATTACTGCCCCCGCCCAAAACCAACAATTTGTTTTCTTTTATCAATGGACTACCAAAAACTTCCTCCAAATCTGTTTCGGTCAAAACATCTGCATATAACTTGGCATTTACATCAATTCCAAAAGTGTTCAGATTTTTAAGGGAGTAGTTGTTGATAAAAGGCATAAAGTATTTTTATTGCAAATGTAACAAGATTTACGATTTGACTGTAGGCAATTCTGTTTGAGACCAACTGTCTAACAAATGTAATTTGAAATCATTGTAAAAAAATCTTACAGGAAACTTTAAGATTAAAAAAAGTTTCCATAGTTTTGTGCGGATTTTGAAAGGGAGTTTTAAATTGGAAGTAAAAGATTATATCATTAACGGCGCTGATAAACTTTTTTGTCAATATGGTTTCAAAAGTGTAACCATGGACGATATTGCTAAACATTTGGGCATATCAAAAAAGACGATTTATCAGAACTTTAAAGACAAGAACGAGCTCATCAACATTCTTATTCATGATAGGATAGTCAATCAAGACCTGCAGATGAACAAATGTTCTCAGGAATCTGAAAACGCTGTAGAAGAAGTTTTCTTTGGCATGCTCGACATGGATTTTTTCTTGGAAACGATGAACCCTATGCTTTTTTACGATTTACAGAAGTATCATCAAGAAGCTTGGCTAAACTTTATGGCCTTTAAGGAAAAAGAAATTGGCAAAAAGGTAATGGAGAATTTGGAACGAGGCATTGCAGAGGGTTTTTATCGCAATGATTTGAACCTTGAAATCATTACCAGAATGAGATTAGACCAAGTAGACGTGGTTTTTACGCAAAGCGGACACTACGACACGAAGAAATACAGCCTTGCTAGCATTATGGTAGAAATAACTCGTCATTTTTTATACGGAATTTGTAACAATGAGGGACTTAAGTTAATCCATAAATACGATAAAGAGCTGAAGGACAAGAAAGAAATGGCGAAAACCATTTAATTAATACAGAAATCACCCAAAAATTAATAAATAATCAACTATGTTTAGAATAAAGACGGCAAAACTGATGCTACTGCTGATCATCAGCTTCGGTTTACCAACATTAACTCTTGCACAACAGCCCATCACATTGAAAGATGCATTGAAATATGCACTCGACAACAATGTAAAAGTTCGCAAAGCTAGATTAGACATTGAAGGCGGAAGGTACAAGGTGCAGGAAGTTAGAGCTCAAGCTTTACCTCAAATTACAGGTAATGCTGGTTTAACCTACAACCCTATTATCGGACAATTAGTAGCCAACTTTGGTGGCCAAACACAGGCAATTAGGATGGGGCAAAATTGGAATTCCAGTGCTGGTGTTCAACTTTCGCAACAATTGTTCAACCAAACGGTATTTACAGGTTTACAAGCTGCAAGGTCTAGTGAAGAATATTACAACCTTACCGCACAACTCACCGAAGAGCAAATTATCGAACTAGTGGCCAACACTTATTATCAAGTATTGGTAAATAAGCAACAGCTTGGTGTAGTTGAAACCAACATTAAAAATGTAAAAGTGGTAGAAAAAGTTACCGCAAGTCAGTTTGAAAATGGTTTGGCTAAAAAAATTGATGTAGACCGCATCAAAGTGAAACTTACTAATTTAGAAACTAAGCGTGTGCAAACCATCAATGCCATTACCCAACAAGAAAACCAATTAAAGTTTGCCATGGGAATGTCGGTAATAACCCCTATTACTTTACCAAATAGTGAGTTAACTGAAGTAAGGCAATTACCTGTATTTGCAGATACTGTTGGCTTGGCAAGCAGAACAGAGATTAAGCTTTTAAACAACCAAGACAAGCTGTATGCCTTACAACGCAAAGCTTATTTGGCTGAGTACTACCCTAGCTTATCATTAACGGGTAACTACACTTATTCAAGCCAAAGCGATAGTTTCGACTTTTTAAATTCAAACAGAGCGGCTATTGGATTTGGCGCATCGGCAGTTGGTCTTTCACTTAAAATTCCAATTTTCAATGGTTTCTTAACCCGTTCAAAAGTGCGTCAGGCTAATGTAGATATTGCCAAGCTTAAACAAGATAGGATTGAAAAAACCAATGAGCTGAATTTGGCTTATGAAAATGCTAAAATTGAATTGAAGAACAGCATAAGCACCATCAATTCGCAACGCAAAAATGCGGATTTGGCACAGGAAATTTATATGAGCACCCAAAACAACTACAATAACGGACTTGCGACATTGACCGATTTACTGGAAACTGAAGACTCCCTTACCGAGGCTCAAAACAGCTATACACAAGCTTTATTAAATTATAAAATTGCCGAAATACAGTTGATCAAAGCAAAAGGCGACATCAGAACTTTAGTACAATAAACCAAAATACAGAAGAAATAATATCAGATAAAATGAAAAGAGTAATCACCATCATTCTCGTAGTAATTGTAGTATTAGCTGCAATTGGCTACGTGTTGAACAACAATAAAAAGAAAGCACAGGAAACCACGGATTTTATTGCCAAAGGCAGTGGTGCTGTTGCAGTAAAAGTGGCTAATGTTGAGCGCAAAGAAATTAACCTTGATTTTACTGCAAATGGAACTTTTGCAGCAAACAAAGAATTGAATTTCAGTGCTGAAAACTCTGGTCGTGTAAGCAAAATATTTGTAGAAGAAGGTAGCCGAGTGAGCAAAGGAACAGTTTTAGCCAGAATTGACGCGGAAATTTTAAATACTGATAGAGAAACTGCAGAAGCTACTTATCAAAACGCCATTAAAGATTTAGCTCGCTATGAGAGTTCTTTCAAAACTGGCGGTGTAACCCAACAACAGTTAGACCAAGCCAGACTTACTGCTGAGAACGCTAAACTTCGTTTGCAACAACAACAACGTAAATTTAACGATGCCAACATCCGCTCATCTATCAATGGTGTGGTAAACAAAAAACTTATCGAAGTTGGCGCAGTAGTAGCACCTGGCACCCAATTATTTGAATTGGTTGATGTTTCTAAATTGAAATTGAAAGTAAACGTTAACGAAGGTCAAGTAGCTAACTTGAAAATTGGTGATGCCGTTGAAATTCAATCATCAGTATTCCCTACAGAAAAATTTTCTGGCAAGGTTACTTTCATTGCTGCAAAAGCTGATGAAACTTTAAACTTCCCTATTGAGGTTGAAGTAACCAACAATGTTAAAAACAGCTTGAGAGCAGGTATGTATGGTACCGCTTTATTCAAATTCCCTAAACAAGCACCAGCTATTTTAGTTCCACGTACTTCTTTTGTGGGTAGTGTGAGCAGTAACGAAGTGTATGTATTAAACACTTCTAAAAATGTAGCTGAATTACGCAAGGTAGTTTCTGGCCGTATTTTAGGCGAATCAGTAGAGATTTTGGAAGGCTTGAAAGAAGGAGAAACAGTAATTACAAGTGGACAAATTAACCTTACCGAAGGTGCTCCAGTTACAGTGATAAAGTAAAAAGTTAAAAGTAGAAAAAGTATAAAGTTTAGGATACAGAGTAATTGGCTAAATCCAATCTAAATACTCAATACTAATTACTGAATACTAAAACGCAATACTAAAAAGATGAAACCAAATCCGATCAAATCGGAACAGCCTCATCACCACTAAAAAAACAAAGTAATACGATGAAAATTACTGATATATCCATAAAAAGGCCCTCACTGGTAATTGTGGTATTTACCGCACTTACTTTGATGGGACTCTTGAGTTATTTCTCGCTAGGATATGAGCTTTTACCAAAGTTCTCTCCAAACGTAGTATCTATCTCAACCATTTATCCAGGTGCTTCGCCAAATGAGGTAGAAAGTACCGTGACCAAGAAAATTGAGGATGCGGTTTCTTCGATGGAAAACATCAAGAAAATTAACGCCAACTCTTACGAAGGCCTATCGGTGGTAATTATTACCCTTACCGATAAAGCCGTTATTGATATTGCCCTAAATGATGCGCAAAGGAAAGTAAATGCAATTTTGGCCGATTTACCCGATGATGTAAAACAACCATCGTTAAGTAAATTCTCGCTTGATGACTTCCCTGTAATCACCATGTCGGCATCAGCTAAAATGGACGACATTTCGTTCTACGATTTGATAGACAAACGTATTGCGCCTATCATTTCTCGTGTATCTGGTGTGGCACAAGTAAACTTAATTGGTGGTTCAGAGCGTGAAATCAAGGTAGCTTTAGATGCCAAAGCCATGCAAGGATACGGTTTATCTGTACCAGCGGTGCAACAAGCTATTTTGGCTTCCAACTTAGACTTCCCTACAGGTAGTGTAAAAACTAGAGCGCAAGACATTTTAGTGCGTTTATCAGGTAAATATGCCAGCGTAGAAGAAATGCGCAAATTGGTGGTAAGCACCAGTAAAGATGGCGCACAAGTTCGTTTGGGAGATATTGCCGATGTTCAGGACACCCAAAAAGAAACAGAAAAAATTGCCCGTATCAACAGAGCAAACTCTATCGCTTTACAAATCATTAAACAAAGTGATGCCAATGCGGTAACTGTAAGTAAGGGTACCAAAGCCATCATCGAGAAACTTAAAGCCGATTACAAAAACATCGATTTAGATATTAAAATTGTAAACGACAGTTCGGTTTACACTCTTGAATCTGCCGATGCCGTAATCCACGATTTAATGTTAGCGGTAGTGTTGGTAGCCATCGTAATGCTTTTCTTCTTACATAGCTTGCGTAACGCGGTTATTGTAATGATTTCCATTCCTGCATCCCTAATCGCTACGTTTATTGGTATATCGCTATTTGGCTATACCTTAAACTTGATGTCGTTATTAGGTCTATCCCTGGTAGTAGGTATCTTGGTGGATGATGCGATTGTGGTTTTGGAAAATATCCAGCGTCACATGGAAATGGGCAAGAACAAGGTACGTGCAGCATCTGATGCTACTCGCGAAATCGGTTTTACCGTAGTTTCCATTACGTTCGTAATTGTGGTAGTGTTTTTCCCTATTGCGGTAAGTACAGGTATGGTAGCCAACATTTTGCGCCAATTCTGTGTGGTAGTAATCATTTCTACTTTACTATCCCTAGTGGCGTCGTTTACCATTGTACCTTTGATCTTCTCTCGTTTCGGTAAATTAGAGCGTATTGAAGGCAAAAACATCTTCGGTAAATTCATCCTTTGGTTCGAAAAACAACTGCATAAATTTACGCAATGGGTAACCAGAGTATTAGAGTGGACCCTAAAACACAAAGCCATCACTTTAGTGACCATGGTAGTGTTGTTCCTTTCTTCATGTGGTTTATTAGGCGCTGGATATATCGGTTTTGAGTTCTTCCCTAAATCTGACAAAGGAGAGTTCTTGTTGCAAATAGAGATGCCTAAAGACGTATCGTTAGAGCAAACCAACTTCTATACCCAAAAAGCGGAGAACTACCTGAACAAACAAAAAGAAGTAGTCCAAATGATTACTACCGTTGGTCAATCTAGTGAAGGTATGGGCGGTACTACATCTACAGCTTATAAATCTGAAATCAACGTGAAATTGGTAGAAAAACCAGAACGTCACAATGTGGCGTCTGATATTATCTCTACCACTTACACCCGTGAGCTAGAAAAAATATTGGTAGGTGCTAAAATCAAAACCGTTCCTATTGGTATTTTGGGAACTGCAGATGATGCCCCTATTCAATTCGTAGTCATGGGTTCTGAGTTAGACAGCGTTTTAGCTTTTGCTCAGAAAGCCGAAAAAGTAATGGCGAAAATCCCTGGTGCTACCCAAATTAAACTTTCGGTAGAAAAAGGAACGCCAGAGATTAACGTAAAAGTAGATCGTGATAAAATGGCGGCGCTAGGCTTAAACCTATCAACCGTAGGTACTACCATGCAAACTGCCTTCGCGGGCAACACCGATGGCAAATTCCGTCAAGGTGAGTACGAGTACGACATCAATATCCAATACCAAGATTTTGACCGTAAGGATATCGACGATGTACGTAACTTAATCTTTGTAAATCCAGCTGGCCAACAAATCAAGCTTTCACAATTTGCCGACATTAAAGAAGGTTCAGGACCTAGTTTACTAGAGCGTTTGAACAAATCCACCTCGGTAACCGTAAAAGCACAAACCGTAGGCAGACCAACAGGTTCTGTGGTAACAGATTTCCAAACAGAGTTAGCTAAAATGAAAACTCCTACAGGCATTAGCTTCTATTGGGCGGGTGACCAAGAAAACCAAAGTGAAGGTTTTGGTACTTTAGGAATTGCTTTATTAGCGGCTGTTATCTTGGTTTATTTAATCATGGTGGCACTATATGATAGTTTCGTGTATCCATTTGTGGTAATGTTCTCGCTACCATTGGCCTTAATCGGGGCTTTGCTAGCACTAGCATTAACCAACAACGCTTTGGGTATCTTTACCATCCTTGGTTTCATCATGCTAATGGGTTTGGTAGCCAAAAACGCCATTATCTTGGTCGATTTTACCAACCAAATGAAAGCACAAGGTAAAACCACACATGAGGCCCTTATTTTAGCTAACCACGCTCGTTTGCGTCCAATCTTAATGACCACCATCGCCATGGTAATTGGTATGTTACCTATTGCATTGGCAAGTGGTGCTGGTGCCGACTGGAAAAATGGTTTGGCATGGGTAATTATTGGAGGTTTAACCAGTTCGCTCTTCCTAACCTTGGTGGTTGTACCAGTAATGTACCAAATCTTTGATAATCTTTTAGAGAGGTTTGGTTTCAACAAAAAAGGAAAAACTATTGATGAATTGATAGCGGAACCTTATGACCACAAAGATGTAAACGAGTGGGAGCAACACCACTAAGATTTTAAATTTTTCCAACACACAATAAGCCAGTCCCGATAGCAATTTGTTATCGGGACTTTTTTTATGCCATTCATTTTGTCGCTATTCTCTAAAATTATAACCACATAGACACATAGTTATTCCTAGCGTGTATTTTTTTGAAAAGCAGGTACAGCAGCTTCTTTTAAAGCAAGTCGGGCTTTACGCTGCAATCTTTTTGTGAACGTCACTACCGCTCACCTCTGCCATCCTGAACTTCCCGAATAATCGGGACAGGTGGTCGAAGGATTAAACCTCGTAGGTTTTTAACGGTACCGCTTACCCTTACTACTGAAGAAAGTTAAACCTACGAGGTTTGTCAGGACGGTATACAACAAAAAGGATTTTCGCTGCAATCCCGTTTATAAAACTCAAACCATCATTAACACCGTCATTCCAGGCAAAAACATTACTAAATCCGAAAAATAAACCACGACATCTAGCAAAGCGCTTCTATCTACATTGTGTCTATGTGGTTCACAAAACACAACCTCATAGACAAATAGAGGAACTATAAAATGGTAACAAGCTACTCCTAATATTTGGTCAAACAGTTCAAAAAATATATCTTTAAAAATCATAAACACTTAAAAAAGAACAACATACAACCTATAGTTGTAAAAAAAACACATCAACTCGCAAATCTATCAATGAAAAAAAAGCTATTACACACACTGCTAGCCACAGCATTAGGCTTTGGCGCCATGGCGCAGCATTCAAACACCCTCAATTCGGCTCCTCAAAAAACTTTAGTTAATAAGGCAGCCTCTTCAAAGGGAAAAACCAACATCTGTATTGCCTATTATATCACCGACGGCAGAAATCCATCTTTTAAACTTAAAGACATCCCCAATGGTGTGGATATGGTTATCCTATTTGGAATAAAGTACTGGACTTTACAAGACACTACTAAATTAAAGGCAGGAACAGAGATGATGGGGAACTTCACCTCCTATAAAGACCTTTCCAAACAAATCCGTTCTCTTCAAAAAAGAGGCATCAAGGTATTGCAGAATATTGATGACGAAGCAAGCTGGCAATCTTCAAAACCTGGAGGTTTTGCATCGGCCAAAGCTTATGCCGAAGCGATCAAGTCAATCGTTATCGACCAATGGAAGTTAGACGGAATAAGCCTCGATGTGGAGCATTCGGGAAAAAGGCCCGACCCTATCCCTGAATTCCATGGTTATCCTGCCACAGGATATTATAGTTGGTACTCGCCAAGTATGGATGCAACCCCCGAATACCTGGAGGTAATACGTGAACTAACCAAGTATTTTGGAACCACAGCCCCCAATAACAAGCAGTTGCAAATCGCTTCGGGCATTAATGTATTTGCATGGGATAAAATCATGGAAAACTTCGGGAACAATTTTAATTATGTTCAGCTACAATCTTATGATGTTAAGATGAAAGAGGCCAAACTCATGATGGAATATGCCACAGGAGCCAATAAAATCCCTGCAAGCAAAATGGTATTTGGAGCCTATGCCGAAGGTGGAAAAAGCCTAGCGAGTGATATTGAAGTCGCTAAATGGGTACCCGCTCAAGGCCCTAAAGGAGGCATGATGATTTATACCTACAACGCTAATATCGACTATGCCAATGCGGTTAAAAATGCTTTGAAAGAAAAATGATAAAGGTTGTTACATGGATTAAACCTCGTAGGTTTTTAACGGTACCGTTCAACTTTACCATTGAAGAAAGTTAAACCTACGAGGTTTGTCAGCGCTGCACACCGATAGACCGAGAAGCAGCAACGAAGTTAAACCTAACGATTTATCAAGTTAATATCATCCAGTTAGATGTCTCTCCCTAAAGCTCGGGATCGACATGACGTAATAGGAGTGGCACCAAGTATATGTTACTGCCATTCACACCTGTCATCCTAAGCTTCCCGAATAATCTGGACAGGTTGTCGATTGCTTAAACCTCGTAGGTTTTTAACGGTACCGTTCAACTTTACCATTGAAGAAAGTTAAACCTACGAGGTTTGTCAGGGCTGCATACACACAGACTGCAAAACAGTTACATAGCAAATTATAATGATTAGTTAATGTGATTGAGTTGACGATGTGCCTATGTGGTTCATTGAAACAACTTTCCATTTTTAGAGATTCCCTCCTACGAAATCCCCTATCC
>NZ_JAELTX010001018.1 GCF_016429065.1 Pedobacter sp. ASV17 | reverse complement strand
CCCCCCCCCCCCCCCCCCCCCCCCCCCCCCCCCCCCCCCCCCCCCCCCCCCCCTTTTCAAGCAGAAGACGGCATACGCGATCTTGTAATTCGTCTCGTGGGCTCGGAGATGTGTATAAGAGACAGGTATTTAATGTGTGTCCAATCTCGCCATGTGTAATTTGAACTTCTTTTTTATCGAACATACGAGTTACTTTTTTTGTTCCTAGGGCTTAACATGTAATTTGGCTAAAATAACGGTATACGATAAGAT
>NZ_JAELTX010000012.1 GCF_016429065.1 Pedobacter sp. ASV17 | reverse complement strand
AGGTGCCCCATCTCTAAATAACACTACAAAAACAATATTGGAAGACCAAGGGGCTAATGCACGAAACGGTGTGTTGAGTGGTTTTAATTTAAATGGAAATAGTAGCAATTGGGTGGAGAGCTATGCCATGGTATTGCCATCTGGCGCAGTGCCAATCAATTTGTCATCGTCATCTTTCGAAGCTCGTTGGGGATACCCTCAATTGGGGATTGTAGATAATGGCTATGTGCTAGAGGTAGCCACTGATGCTGAATTTACCACCCCTGTGGCTGGCTCACCTTTTATGGTGGCTGCGCAAACAAAAACAATTACAGGCTTGGCAGCAAATGCCACTTACTATTACCGAGTGGCGGCAGATAAGCAAAGTGTTACTGGACAAGGAGCATTTTCTCCAGCCATAGCGGTTACCTTACAAACTTTCAGCCCTCCAGGGAATGCCCTGAATTTTGATGGTAGCGATGACCATGTGGTAATGCAGCCTCAAGCGACGGTGGTGAAGGGAAATTTTACGGTAATGGCTTGGGTGAAACCCGAACATGCGACTAAGGCGATGCATATTTTTAGTACCAGAGAAGGAGGTGATAATACCTTCGACATGCAATTGACGGGAGGAAATAAGATACACGGCGATATTGGAAAAGGTACTGCTTGGATGACGAACAACGCCGATGCCAATTATAGCTATCCAGTTAATCGTTGGTTGCACGTCGCTTATGTGGTATCACCTACAGGTTATAAAATTTATGCCAATGGAAAAGAAGTAGGCAACGGCACCTTAACCGATGAAGCGGTGTTGCTTGATGCTACACATTACATCACTATTGGTAAGAATTCTTCGGAAAACACCTATTTCAAAGGAAGTATTGACGAGGTAAAACTATATAGTGCGGCCTTAACAGAAGCCGAGATTAAGGTAGATATGCTGAACAGTATTTCTAATCCAGCAGCCTTGGTCGCTTATTATAATTTTGACCAGGCCAATAACAGTAAAAGCGATGTGCTTACCGACCAGGGGAACAATGCTTTTAATGGCAGTGTCAAGAATTTTGAATTGACAGGCAATACCAGCAATTGGGTAGAAAGCTATGCGCAGGTAGTGCCATTGGCAACTGCTGCAAGCAATATCGCTGATGTACAATTTAGGGCTAACTGGACAGCCCCTATAGTGGGTGTGGTAGAGAATTATGTATTGGAAGTTGCTACGGATAATGCCTTTACACAACCAATTGTAGGCTCGCCTTTTATAGTGAATGCTTTGTATAAAGACATTGCTGGCTTAAACCCGCTCACCAATTATTACTATCGTGTGAAAGCTGAAAAGGTAAGTGTTACAGGTCAAGGGGTATTGTCGGAAGTAATTGCCGTGACTACTTTGGAGCCTGTGCTGCCAGTGGTGTTAACAACTTACACCGCCAAAATAGAAGGAAATGTTGCTAAACTTTCGTGGCAAACCGCTTCCGAGCAGAACAACAAAGGTTTTGAAATTTATCGCAGTGGCGATGATAAGCAATTTGTAAAATTAGGCGAAGTGGGCGCCAAGGGAATTGGGTCATCGTATACCTACTATGACAAAGCCCCATTAAATGGCAATAATTACTATCGTTTGGTACAGGTAGATTTGGATGGCAAACCTACGGAGTTGGGGGAGCGTGTATTGAACTTTTCGCTTTCAGTTGCCGAGGTACAACTTTATCCTAATCCAACTAAAGGTAAGGTGATGCTTCATTTTGCTGCTGGTAAATATACTAGGTTAACAGTAAGCAGTGTGGAGGGTAAAATATTGAATATTGTTCCGTTGAAGCCTCAAGGCCATGAAACGGAAATAGACTTAACTCAATATCCTGTCGGAATATATTTTGTGAAGCTCACTGGTGCTGGTGAAAGCGTTACTAAAAAAGTGATTAAGCAGTAAGGGGTGATAGGTTGCGGGTTGTGAGTTACGAGGTCTTTAATTTTTGGCACTTGCAAAATATCCCCCTCTTTGAGGGGGTAGGGGGAGGTTTCTTATTTTATTCCTTCCTTTTAATTTCAACTGATATGTCAGTAATAAGGGTAGGCTACCCTCTCTCCGCTATGCGGTTTCTCTCCCTGCGAGGGAGAGAGTCGTACTTTGATGATTTAGTGCTAATTTGTATTGATGGATTGATAACACAATCCTTTCCTAACGCGTCATTGCCAATTCGATTGGCAATCTTAAAGCGAAAGTTGGGTTTATCTTTCATTACGATTATCTTCGATGAGCACTTCGTGGTTCCCGCCTACGCGGGAATGACGGACTATGATTGGGCACTACAAAAATATAGGCGCTTTGTCATCCAGAACGAAGTGAAGGATCTCAATGGATGTGTCGGTAGTAAATGATTTTAATCAGCTACCCTCTCTGCGCTATGCGGTTTCTCTCCCTGCGAGGGAGAGAGTCGTACTTTGGTGATTTAGTGCTAATTTGTATTGGTGGATTGATAACACAACCCTTTCCTAACGCGTCATTGCCAACTTGATTGGCAATCGTAATGCGATAATTAGGTTTATGTTGCATTACGATTTCCCGCCTACGCGGGAATAACGGACTATGATTGGGCACTACAAAAATATAGACGCTTTGTCATCCAGAACGAAGTGAAGGATCTCAATGGATGTGTCGGTAGTAAATGATTTTTAGCCATCCACCCTCTCTCCGCTATGCGGTTTCTCTCCCTGCGAGGGAGAGAGTCGTACTTTGGTGATTTAGTGCTAATTTGTATTGGTGGATTGATAACACAATCCTTTCCTAACGCGTCATTGCCAATTCGATTGGCAATCTTAAATCGATAGTTGGGTTTATATTGTATTACGATTATCTTCGATGAGCACTTCGTGGTTCCTCGCCTAGGCGGGAGTGACGAATTATGATCAGGTGTGCTGGAACTCGAAATGACAGCATGTAATTTGCCAACTAGCCCCGATTGGACGAAAAGCCCGCAAGCAAGCGCAGCGAGTGCGGACTTGTAGGGAAAGCGGGACTGCCGTTTTTTACAGCAGTTTTAAGGCGCTTCTCATCTGGTTGTAAAACAACGGGCCATCTTGTTTCATTCTCTGAAAGTCAATAGCTTTTGTGCTTTTATTTCGTTAATTTTGCAAGCTATTTTTTAAAACGGAGCGAATAATATATGGCGAACAAGCATGTAGATTTGGGCGAGCAAAAGGACGTAGAGGTATATGGTGCAAGGGTGCACAATCTGAAAAACATAGATGTAAGTTTCCCAAGGAATAAAATGGTGGTGGTTACTGGCCTAAGTGGCAGTGGTAAATCATCACTGGCATTTGATACCATTTATGCCGAGGGACAACGCCGCTACATGGAAACATTTAGTGCCTATTCGCGTCAGTTTATGGGGGGCATGGAGCGTCCAGATGTGGACAAGGTTTCGGGACTGAGCCCCGTAATTGCCATTGAGCAAAAAACCACCAGTAAAAACCCCCGTTCAACGGTGGGTACCATTACCGAGATTTACGATTTTATGCGTTTGCTTTATGCCCGTGTGGGCGAAGCTTTTTCGTACAATACTGGCGAAAAAATGGAGCGCATGAGCGAAGACCAAATTTTGCAGAACATTTATAAGAAGTTTGAAAAATCGGCCGTAAATATATTGGCACCTGTGGTAAAAGGCCGTAAAGGACATTACCGCGAGCTGTTTGAACAAATCCGTAAGCAAGGCTATGTAAAGGTTCGTGTAGATGGGGAAATCAAGGATATTGTAGCCAAAATGCAAGTGGACAGGTACAAAATCCACGATATTGAGATTGTAGTTGACCGTTTGATAATTGACCCTAAAGACCACAAGCGTTTATTGGATAGCATTCAAACCGCTATGCGCTTGGGTAAAGGTATCATCAAGATTAGCGATAAGGATAATAACGTAGCGCATTTCAGTAAGTTTTTGATGTGCCCAACTACAGGCATTTCTTACGATGAACCGCAACCGAATAGTTTCTCGTTCAACTCGCCTTATGGTGCTTGCGAAACTTGTGATGGCTTGGGTTATATTTTTGTGGTAGACAAAAAATCTATCATGCCTAACATGAAACTGAGCATTTTGAATGGTGGCTTGTTGCCGTTGGGCGAATATCGTGATATTTGGGTTTTCCAAGTGTTAAAAGCCTTGGCCAAAAAATATAATTTCTCTTTGTCTACGCCTTTGGAAAAACTGGGTGATGAAGCCATTGATTTGATTTTGAATGGTGCACCTGATTTGATTTCGGTGGAAGTGGCCTACAACAAATGGAACGTACAGAATTACCAAGTGACCTTTGATGGGATCATTAAACTGTTGGAAGAGCAGCAGGAGAAAAGGGGCGAGGGCGCAGCAGATGATATGGAAGCTTTCAGGAGATTGGAAACTTGTCCAACCTGTCACGGAGCAAGATTGAAAAAAGAAAGCCTACATTTTAAAGTAGATGGAAAAAACATCTTCGAATTGGCGGAGATGGATATCAATAACCTGCACAAATGGTTTGATGGGGTAGAAGAGCGGTTGAGTGAACGCCAAAACACCATTGCCAAAGAAATATTAAAAGAAATTAGAGCTCGTATTGGCTTCTTGCTGGATGTGGGCTTGAACTATTTGACCTTAGACCGTACCTCGCGTACGCTTTCTGGAGGCGAGGCACAACGTATTCGTTTGGCTACGCAAATTGGTTCGCAGCTGATGAACGTCATGTACATTTTGGATGAGCCAAGTATTGGTTTACACCAACGTGATAACGAAAGGCTAATTACCGCCTTGAAAAACTTACGTGATTTGGGCAACACCGTTTTAGTGGTGGAGCATGATAAGGATATGATTTTGGAAGCCGACCATGTAATTGATATCGGTCCTTCGGCAGGAGTGCATGGTGGTACGGTGGTAGCACAGGGTACGCCTGCTCAAATCTTAAAATCGAATACCTTAACTGCTGCCTATTTAAATGGTAAAAAAGGAATAGCGGTTCCCGAAAAACGTAGGGAAGGTAATGGCCATCAATTGTCGATTATCAAAGCTTCGGGACATAACTTAAAAGATGTTTCGGTAGATTTTCCTTTAGGTAAGTTTATTGCCGTAACGGGTGTTTCGGGCAGTGGTAAATCGAGCTTAATTACCGAAACGTTATATCCGATTTTAAACCATCACTTTTTTAGAGCGAAGAAGAAACCTTTGCCTTATGAGAAAATTACAGGCTTAAAGGAAATTGACAAGGTAATTGAAATTGACCAAGCACCTATTGGTCGTACCCCTCGTTCTAATCCTTCTACCTACACAGGCGTTTTTTCTGATATCAGGAATTTATTTGTGGCTTTGCCAGAGGCGAAGATTAGGGGCTACAAACCTGGTCGCTTCTCTTTCAATGTAAAGGGTGGCCGTTGCGAAACTTGTCAGGGTGCAGGAATGAAAGTGATTGAAATGAATTTCTTGCCAGATGTGCAGGTACCTTGTGAAGAGTGTGGTGGCAGAAGATACAACCGCGAAACTTTAGAAGTTCGCTATAAAGGCAAATCGATTAGCGATGTGCTGGACATGAGTATCGAAGATGCTTGTCAGTTCTTTGAGCACATGCCGTCCATCTATCGTAAAATTAAAACATTGAACGATGTTGGTTTAGGTTATATCCGCTTGGGTCAAGCTTCTACTACTTTATCGGGAGGTGAAGCACAACGGGTGAAACTGGCTACCGAGCTTTCTAAAAAAGATACAGGTAAAACATTCTATATTTTGGATGAGCCTACTACTGGTCTGCATTTCGAAGACATTAACGTATTGCTTGGTGTATTGAATAACTTGATGGATAAAGGCAATACCGTTTTGGTGATTGAGCATAACTTGGATGTGGTTAAAGTGGCCGATTGGGTGATTGATTTGGGTGAAGAAGGTGGTGCTGGTGGCGGTAAAATCATTTTTGAAGGCACACCAGAAGGATTGATCGAAAATCCAATTAGCTTAACAGGTAAGTTTCTGAAGAAAGAAATGGAAGGGTAGTGTTGGGTTACGGGTTGTGAGTTACGGGTTGCATGTGTAGTTCGTTTCCGCCTAAAGTTTGCAAGGACTTTTAATAGTTCGTCATTGCCAATCAAGTTGGCAATGACGAACTAGGGAAGCAAAGAATATTTAGCTACTTGCCTTCTTTTAAACCCAAACCTTTTAAATAACCATCATTAGTTGTGGTGTTTTCAAATTTGCAGTTTTCCAGCAGCCTGTTTAAAACTGCTTCAATAGCTGCACGGTCTTTCGGAGCGTACTTTCTAATATCCGTAAAACTCGCTTTGGCTTGGTCGGCATATTTAATAATCAAATCGTAGTTTTCAGGTCGTGGGAAACTGGCTATACCTGCTTTGGCATCCATTTTTTTGTAAGGCCAAAAGTGCCAGCTAATCTGGTGTTTCTCCATTAAAGTTCTAAATTCCAATATCCACTGGTCGTTATTTTCTCCCGTTTCACCTACATGGATGGGCACATTGTATTTGTCTCTAAAATCCAGATATTCTTGAATAACATCCTGCGTAGTGGCGGTCCAATATTTATGGAAACTATAAACCAATTTGCTGTCGAACGGAGTACTGAAAACTTTAAAATTAGAGTTCCACTGTGCACCACCTAAAAAGATGATGTGGTTTTTATCCACTTTTCTAACCTCTGCGGTAATGGCTTTATACAAAGGTTCAAGGTGCACATTTAAGGTTTTGGTATCGAAATAATGCGCAATAGGCTCGTTCAATAAATCATAGCCTAAAACAGCGGGTTCATTCTTGTAGCGTTGTGCTATTTTTTTCCAAATGGCAATGGTGAGTACCTGGCTTTTTGGACTTTCAAACAAAAACGGATAACCGTCACTGTCATCAATATTATCGCCCGTTTGTCCGCCAGGGGCGCAGTGCATATCTAAAATCACAGGAAGGTTTTCTTCCTTGCACCATTTAATGACTTTATCTAAAAGTTCAAATCCCCTGTTTGCATTATTGGAACCCAAGTAGCTTTCGGTAGTGAACATTTTATAGTGAAAAGGAATGCGGATGGAGTTCATTCCACTACGTTTTAAGTATCGGATATCTGCTTGAGTAACGTAGTTGTTGAGGTACTTCTCCCAAAAATCGGCAGTTTTATCTGGGCCAATCAATTCGGCCAACATTTGGTCAATCATTTTTGGCGAGGATACATCCTTGAATTTGAACATGTAGCCCTCTGGGACCAGCCAATTTCCTAAGTTGGTTCCTTTTAATACAATGGGGTTGCCCGCAGGGTCAATAATGTCTTTGCCTTTGACAGAGAAAAATTTGCCTTGCGCTGCGGCAATCATTGGCACTAGTAAGAAAACGAGCAGTTTAAATGGTTTCATATGTTTTATATCTGGTTAACTAAAAATAGTTAATGGATGCTGATTAAACGGCAGGTAATCAAAATTTTACGTAGGTGTGTTTTTTACACTAAGCGGTCTTTTCCTAGGTAACAAAAAAAGCGCTACAGATTTTACCTGCGGCGCTTCTCTTCACAATTTCATTTTAATAGTGGGTTGTGTTGATGGGCCTAGTTTAATGAAGATATAATAAGCCAAGCTGATTGATAAGCATATTGACGCCCTGTTTTGTGATGAGAATTAATATCGCAATAATCAATATTTTTCTAATGAGCGCAGCTTTGGTGAAGCTAAAGGCTTTAAAATACTGATAGTAGAAAATAATAATATAGATAAAGGTTAAGCCAACAAAAGTGACGTTCATGGCATTGAAAAGTTCAAGGTTAGTCGAAAACAGTAAGGTGCCATAAAGTAGAAAGCGAAAAACCAACATTCCTGCTAATAGAAAGATATTTATGATCAGGTTTTCGGTATAATTCTGCTTGCTTTTTCTGAAAATTAGATAGCTAAATAGGGCATTAATGGGAACAATAAGAAAATTGGTGATTTTGGAATAATCTTTAAGCACCTTTGATAGGCCCGACACACTTTCTTTATTAAGTAATTCTGTAATGTCTACTTTTCCCCATTTAGATATTAAATAAATCATGGTGAGCAAAAGAACCACAATGGCGAAATAATTAAAATGCTTTACTCTTTTTCCTTGAATAAATTCTCTGACACTATGTCCAGGTCTTGTGAACAATTCTTTTATGGTGTAGAAAAAACCACTGTCGAAATGGAATATTCCGTGGATGAAATCATGTGCGAAAAAGTGCTTTAATGAATATCGGTGGGTAGATGTTTTTTGGCCGCAGTGACTGCAAAAGTTGTTGCTGATTTTGTGCTGGCAGTTAAGGCAGGTGTGATTTGTCATTGTGGTGGCAAATATATACGTTTTCTGATGAATTATAAACGCAAGTATTGAAGGGTTGGTGATGATAGGCTTGAGATTTTTGGAGTGTTGAATTAAACAAAAAAGCGCTACAAGTTTTTACCTGCAGCGCTTCCATTAATTTTTGTTGTTTCTTAATTCAATGGATGTTTTCCTTTTGCAATTTGGCCATCTCTGGTATTTTTCTGTACCGTAATGGCGCCAAACAAGGCAAGTAGAAAAGCAAAGGCGTAAAAGCCCTTTTCGCTAGGGAGCAAATCGGCATTCCATAACCCAATAATGAGTAGGGCAATGGTAAGCAAGGTTGCAAACCAGCTAATGCCATAGTAAAGTTCGGTTACAGGAATACTTTCCAATTTGTCTCTTACTGCTTTTTGCAGAGAAATTACAGCAAACATACCGAACATCAATACGGCAAAATAATAACCTTTTTCGTTTAGGAGCATGTCTGAGCGCCATAGGCCAATAATAAAGCCAATCATGCCTACGCCTAAAGCAATCCAAGAGGCTGCAACAAAGGCATTTGAAGGTTTTTGAGTCATTGTTTTAAATTTTGGTTAGTCATTTAACAATTGCACTAAAGACTTTCGGACTTGTTAATTGTTACAGTGTTTTGAGTATTATGACAAATGTGAGGGAGCCACAGATACACAGATGTTTTTATTTTCAATATTTTTTTATCTGTGCATTTGTGGTAATAAAATGCCCTCTCTGGCTGCGCCATCTCTACTAAAGGGAGAGAGTAGTTGGAGTCTAATAAACCTTGCTTCATTCTTGGCAATGACACTGTTTTTTTGTCTTTGCAAGATTTTTATTCCGATTTTTCGGAGAGGAACGACAGCTAGCTCCGAACATTCGGAGAAGCAATCTCACGCTAGATTTATGTAAAAGCAAGATGATTAATCTCATTTAGAGAAATGATAAAGCATCAATGATTTTTTGAAATTGGGCTAATTGTTAAATCATCAATATTTGTGTATCTGTGGCGTAACTTAATAGTTTTAAAATGTTAATTATTTGATGTTCTTCTTGCTAATTAATTTAGCTAGATTTGTGTTATGGACAAAGTAGTGGCGGAAAATCCTATTGCAGATAAAGTTTTCGAGTTTATTGAGTATACCAATCAATCTATTTTTTTGACAGGTAAAGCGGGTACGGGAAAAACAACCTTGCTAAAGCGAATCAAAAAAGAAAGCTCAAAGAAAATGGCCATTGTTGCCCCTACGGGTGTGGCCGCAATGAATGCAAAAGGAACCACCATCAACTCTTTTTTCCAGCTGCCTCCTGGTTCCTTTTTTCCAGGGGATATTGGCTTGCAAAATTTACAGGATGGCTTTGTTTCCATTCGTTCTGCAGTGAGTGATTTGAGTTACACCAATGATAAGTTGAAGCTTTTTAACGAGCTCGAATTGTTGGTGATTGATGAGGTGTCGATGGTGCGTTGTGACGTGATGGACGTATTGGACGCACTGCTACGCTCGGTGAGGAAAAACAGTAGCCCTTTTGGTGGACTGCAACTGTTGTTAATTGGCGATTTATATCAACTTCCTCCTGTAACCAAACGTGAGGATTGGGCATTTTTGAGCAAAGCATATCCTTCGCCCTATTTCTTTGATTCAATCGTTGTTCGCCAACATCCGTTATTGCAGATTGAACTGACCAAGGTGTTTAGACAAACAGAAGAGACTTTCATCAATATCCTAAACGACATTAGGAATAACCAAATTAATGACGCGAGCTTAGCGTTACTTAACCAACGATTTGACCCCGTATTTAAGGATAATCGAGACATCAATCCCATCATCATTACTTCGCATAATGCAGAAGCTAATCTAATCAACAAGCAAAAGTTGGATGAATTAGAGGGCGAAGTTTACACGTTTGATGCCGAAGTGAATGGTGATTTTAAGGAATTAGGTTTACAGGCAGAGCAGCAATTGGCCCTAAAAGTTGGGGCGCAAATTATGTTCATCAAAAACGATACTGGAGAGGACAGGAAGTTTTATAATGGAAAGATAGGTAAAATCAACTCCATCGTTCACGACGATATTTATGTTTCTTTTGCCGATGAAGAGGAGTTGTTATTGCTGACCAAAAGTGCTTGGCAATCTTTCGAATATAAGTTGGATGAAGAAGAGCAGGTTTCCCAAAACCAAGTGGGCGAATTTTTACAATATCCGATTAAGCTCGCTTGGGCGGTAACCATTCATAAAAGCCAAGGCTTAACTTTCGACCATGCCATTATCGACGCGGGAAAATCATTTATTGCTGGACAGGTATATGTGGCTTTAAGTAGGGTAAGGACCTTGGATGGGTTGGTGCTTAAATCTAAAATCAATAAAGATAGCTTAAGGTCCAATAATGAGGTGATTAACTTTATGAAACCGCTCAATTTGGAACAGCTAGACCAAATGAAGGTGGCGGCACAAGAAAAGTTTATCCTACAATTGGTATTTAATCACTTCCGTTTCAATCATATCATTTACGAGCTTAATTTGATTGACAATGATCCAGAAATCAACAAGGCAAATATCCCGATGTTTAAAACGCAGCTCGCAGAAATCATTGAAGGTGTTTCGGCTTTGGTGGTGCTGATAGAAAAATTTCAAACGCAAGTGAAACTTTTACACCAGCAAGGTGGTTTTGTAGCTCAGGCAACGCTACAAGCAAGGATAGTGGCGGCAAACACCTACTTTGCAAAAGAGTTGATGATAAAAGCCCTTAATCCAGTATTGAAATTGGTGAGGGTAAAGCCAAAAAATAAAATACAGCAGCAAATTCAACATCAACTGCAAAAAGTAAGGCAACATATAGATAACAGTATTACCTTAATGCATATTGGTGCAGGGCTATTGGAAACGCAATTGAAAACCGAGGATTATGAGGCTTGGATTGTGAAACATCGAACCAAGCAAAAGAAAGTTCAAGAAAGTGGTTCCAATGCGCAGGAAGCGGTCACCTTGCAATTATTTTAATGGATTAAATTATTTATAAGGATGAAAAATCTGCTTACTGCTTCACAAATTAGAGACGTAGATGCGTATACCATCCAGCACCAACCTATGGCTTCCATTGATTTGATGGAACAAGCTGCGGCGGCATTTGTAAATGCTTTTACAATGGTCTATCCCAATCAACAACAAGCTATTTTAGTAGCCTGCGGGCAAGGAAATAATGGTGGAGACGGTTTGGCTATTGCTAGCATTTTGGCCGATAAAGGTTTTTCAAATATCCGTGTATTATTAACTCAATTCTCCCAAAGCCCATCAGCAGATTACCTGCTGAACCTTGAGCGATTGAAAAAGACAAATCAACCCATCGTTATCCTGACCAACACCAGCGAGTTGGAATTTTTGAGAGATGAAATTGTGATTGACGCACTGTTAGGTTCTGGTTTAAATAAGCCTTTAAGTGGAGCGTATGCCGCATTGGTCTCTGCAATCAACCAATCAGGAGCCACCATTGTATCGGTAGATGTGCCCACTGGTTTTAGTAGCGAAGGCGAAATACAAGCACCTTACCAAGGCATCAAAGCAGATTTGACCATCAGTTTTCAACTGCCGAAAATCAATTTCTTCTTTCCAGAAAGTGCCAAAGCTTTGAAAAACTTCAACGTGGTACCTATTGGGCTAAATGAAGCTTATATCGAAAGTTTGCCTAGTGGTTGGAAGTTAATCACCAATCAATGGGTGAGGGATGCCTTAAAGCCTCGCGAAAATTTTTCCCACAAAGGCACTTACGGACATGTTTTAATGCTTGCTGGGAATACCGAAACCATGGGCGCCGCACTATTGGCCACAGGTGCTGCTTTGCATAGTGGCGCTGGCTTAGTCACGGCCTGTATTCCACAAAGTGGCTTAACCGCTTTAAATGTAAGTTTGCCAGAGGCGATGTTTTTAAATAGAGAGGAACTGAAACAAACAGCATTGAACAAATATCAGGCTATTGCCGTTGGGCCAGGGCTTGGCGTAAACAAGGAGCAAACCCAAATGCTTGACTACCTGCTTACACAAAGCCAACCTTTAGTATTAGATGCTGATGCGCTCAATATCATTGCTGGCAATAAGCATTTACTGGAAAAAATACCTTCGCAAAGCATCATTACTCCGCACCTAAAAGAGTTTGACCGCTTGTTTGGCGAACATCAAAACTGGTGGCAAAGGGTGGAGACCGCTAGGCAAAAAGCCAAAGCACTACACATTGTGATTGTCCTTAAAAACCAATACACCTTTATGGCTTTGCCAACGGGCGAAGTTTGCATCAATTCAACGGGCAATCCAGCCATGGCACAAGGCGGCATGGGCGATGTTTTAACGGGAATGATTGCTAGTTTCATGGCGCAGGGATATACTTGTGAACAGGCTGCTATTTTAGGCGTATATCTACATGGTAAAACGGGCGATGCTTTGGCAGAAAACCATGGGGTAATTGCCGCCTCTACCTTATCTAAATCTATTCCCAAAACCTTAAGGGAGTACCACTAATAGCTTTGGCCTCAACGGATAATTTTTGTTGATATTGTGAACGACTGAAAAAAAATAAAACTAAAATTTTCACTTTTCCGTTCACATTAACTTTGTTCTTGGCTATTCCTGTAATGTTTTCGGCCTTGTAAGGCACTTTTTTTCCCGAGAACGATTGCACAGTTTTCTCTTTCATTACAAAAAACAAATTCTTAAATCTGTAATAGATTTTGGATAAAGAAGTGTTTTATAGCCTTTTGCATGCGAGGTAACAACACCCCAAAACTACCTGACCAAATTTGTAAACCTAATTGTTATGAAAAAAACTTTACCTTTTTTCGCATGCCTTTGTATGCTCTTATCTTTAACCTCAAAAGCGCAAGAATTTACGCATAAAGTAGTAGCAGGTGGTGCTCCAACAGCAACTGGTGCAAGCTCTCTGGGCACACAAAATAACCTTACTGTTGATGTGAATGTGGGAGCCGTAGCCACAGCCGATGGGGCTTATGCCCATTTTACTTTAAACAGCACCGCTAGATTTATCAAAATATCAAGTACCACAAATGACATTAAAAAGATTTCTATCCATTATAGAGGTACAGGCTCTGCTAATGCTGCTGGCTTAAGATTAAAATACTACAACAATAGTTCTTTAACTACTCAAATAGGTACCGCTACAGATGACTTGACTTTTGGTAGTGGCGAAACTTATCCAGCCCCTGGAAAATTAGTGGAGTTTACAGTGCCCGATGGCGTAAGATATATCGAGATCACCTATAATACAGCCAATACTTCCCGCATTTATTACTTAGCCGCAGGCTATTCGGCGTACACGCTTCCAGTTGGATTTTTACCGCTAGAATTGCTCTCTTTCTCCGCAAAACCCGATGCCTTAGGCAAAACCGTAAACCTGAACTGGAAAACCACCAATGAAGTAAATACGCAAGATTTTGTGGTAGAGAGAAAAGCTGATGACACGGACTTTTCACCAGTAACCACTGTGCTCAGCAAAAATGTAGCAGGCACACACGATTACAGCTTTACGGATAAGTCGCCTTTGGCGGGAAACTCTTATTATCGTTTGAAACAACGTGATAAGGATGGCAAACACAGTTACAGCGAAATTGTCCATGTAAAAATAGAAGGCATCAGCTTAAGTCTGCGTCCAAATCCTGCAAGTCATGAGCTTATTGTTAACCACGATAACGCTAAAAATGCAGCCGTATTAAAGGTGATAAGCTTAGATGGTCGTTCGCTGATTAAAGCCAATGCAAATAGTGGCACCGCTTCTACGACGATCAATGTGGCAGCGTTGGCCGCTGGTACTTACTTGTTGGTGTACGAAGCTAACGGACAATCTCAATCACAGAAGTTTATCAAAAAATAATCTCCAAAACATAGCATATGCTGTACCGCCTTTTAAGACGGTATGGGCATACTATGGCCTAACCAAATCCCTGTTATGAAGAATTTGAAACTATTATTTACGACTTGCCTCCTTTTTTTGCTAGCTCAGTTTTCGTGGGCCCAAACGAACTACTTTACCGAAAGTTTTGAAACAGGACTGCCTACCACTAAACCAACTACCGAAACCTCAGCTAATTTGGTTTCGGGAACATGGGCGGTAAAAGGGGCCTACCGTTCCACTACAAAATGTGATGGTACTTATGGTTTTAGATTTATTGGAGGTGAAAATTCGTATGCCATTACACCATCTTTAAGCAATGGGGTATCTGCACTAACCTTCAATAATAGCAGAACCTCGGTAAGGACACTTACTTTTTATGCCACTACAAAATCAGACTTGGCTACCATTACAGAAGCTGACTGGGTGCAAATTTCTACCGCAACATCTACCGCCGCTGGATGTACAGCAGGTTTATATACGGTAAATTTTACCCAAAGTGCGTCTATTGCGGCGGCAGATATTAGAAGAATTAGAATTGTAAATGCTACTGCAAACGATAACGATATTGATGGGCTAACCATTGCCTCTGCTGCCATTACCATTAGTTCAGATGTTGAAGTCACTGCTTTTAAACTTCCTGGCCAAGTAGGTATAGAAACCATTAATTATACCGCAGGAACCATTAACCTAAATGTAGCCACGGGCGTAAGTTTAACCAATGTAGTACCTAGCACTTTCACTATTTCCAGCGGTGCAACGGTGAGTCCTTTGGCAACCGCCGCTCGTGATTTTACCAATCCCGTAAATTATGTGGTGACCGCTCAAGATGGCACTACTACTAAAAATTGGACCGTAACCACCACCGTGGTGCAGTCAACAGAAAAAGAAATTACTGCCTTTAAACTTTCTAACAGCCAAATTGGGAATGCTTCCATCAATAGCAATACAGGACAAATTTTGGTCACTATGCCACTAGGTACCAGCCTAACCGCTTTAACCCCTGTTACTTTTCAGTTATCGCCATTTGCTTCGGTGAATCCCGCCACTAATAGCGCTCAAAATTTTAGTGCGCCAGTAAATTATACCGTAACTGCTCAAAATGGCAGTACCAAATCATGGACCGTTACCGTGGCCATTGTTGATCCTAACCTCACTTTCACCACTTACGAAGCTGAAAACGCTGATTTTACAGGTAAAGTGGATACCCAACATACAGGTTTTACAGGTTCGGGCTTTATCGACTTTTTAGCTGGCGGCGAGAATCAAATTACATTTACCGTATGTAGCCAGCAAGCAGGCGTGCAAACGGCTAAATTGAGATACGCTTTTGCCAAGGATGAAAATCGCGCTGCAGCTTTATATGTGAATGATGTTTTTGTACAAAATGTAGATTTTCCTCGTACCACTACTTTTACCGAATGGGTGGAAGCGATTGTTTCAGTCAACCTTAATGCAGGGGTTAATAAAATTAAACTGACTTGGGAAACTACCGACGGACCAAATTTAGACCGATTGGATTTATCGGGTGGCCAATGTTCATCTTACACTTTAAACGTAACAGGTAGCAATGGCGGAACAGTGGCATTAAGTCCAAGTAGGGTAGGCAATAACTATTTTTCGGGCGAAACCGTAACCCTTTTGGCAGAAGAAAAGCCAGCGTTGAAATTAGATAGCTGGTCGGGCGATTTAACAGGAAATGCCAATCCTGCAACCTTAGTGATGAACAGCAATAAAACCGTTACGGCTAATTTTAGGGTGATCAATACCTATAAAGTTAATGTCACCACGGTTGGGATTGGCAGCGTAGTGCTTAACCCAGCAGGCGGCGAGTATGCGGATGGTACGCAGGTAACTGTGACCGCAAGTACTGTATTGGGTTCTACTTTCCAAGGTTGGTCGGGCGATTTAACAGGCAATACCACCTCACAGGTGATTACCGTAAATGCCCATAAAAATATCACCGCTACTTTTACAGATAACCTAAATATCAACTTTAAACAACCTGTAGGCTTTGCATCGATAACTGCTGATGGTTTTACGGGACCAACTACAGGAGGCGATGCCGTAGTGCCAGGTTTCACCAAAAAAACCATCTATATCAATGGCCCAGCAGAGTTTAATAAACTAGCGCAAACCCTTTACAATAGGATTAGATATAAATACATGGATGCCAGTCCGCTGACCATCGTTTTGGAGCCAGGTGTTTATGAAGATGTTGCTTTAAGCCCATCCATTAGTGTTTGGGGCAACCATATGCTCGACATTCAGGAGCAGGCGAACCTAACCATCATTGGACGTAAAAATGTGGTATTTAAATTCGGTATCAACGTTAAAAGAAGCCAAAATATCATCATCAGAAATATCTCTTTTCAAGATTACTATGATGATGGCATCAACATCGGTAATACCGAAACCAACCACATTTGGGTAGACCATTGTACTGTTGGTCATCCTACAACCATGCCAGTTGACTCGGAACATCCAGATGGCGGAATTGACATTAAAGATGGCGCAAGTTATATCACTATTTCTTGGACACTTTATCGCAATAGCTGGAAAACAGGACTGATTGGCCACTCAGATAATAATGCCAGCAAAGACGTAGGTCGTTTAAAAGTAACGCACTATGCCAATCATTTTCTGAATACCAACTCTAGGAACCCAAGGGTGAGATTTGGAGAAGTACACGTATTGAACTGTTTAAGTGAAGGCGTGAAACTGTATGGCATTGCAGCGGCCATTGGTGCCAATGTATTTGCCGAAAATAACTTTTACCTAAATACACGTTGGGGGATGTATGCCGACAGAACCTCAGCAGATTTTAAAGCGGTTTTCGGTAATAATACGGACGATACCTTTACTTCAAAAACGGGAAACAAACCAGCCGTGGGCTTGAAACAAGTAGGCAATGAATACGATGATTCTGGTTTGCCAGTAATTACTGCCCAAATTAATCCAGCCATGTTAAACCCTGGCGGCAGGTCAGTGAAATTTGATGAATTGAACCCTGGTAGTGTTTTCGACCCATCCACTTATTACAGCTATACCGCACTTCCTGCTTCGGTGGTGAGGGTATTGGTACCTATTTACGCAGGGGCTGATAAGGTAGATTGGTTCCCAGATGTACTGCCTTTAGATTTACTGAGCTTCGAAGCTAAAAAATCAGGTACCGCTACAAATCCTCAGGTAAATGTAACTTGGAAAACCGCTAACGAACGAAATACCGACAAGTTTGAAGTATTGAGAAAAGGCGATGAAGGAGATTTTGTAATCATCAATACACAAACTGCTGTGAATACAGCAGGCGAGCATCAATATAGTTTTACAGACCGTGCGCCTTTATCGGGCAACAGCTATTATCAACTTAAACAATATGATAAAGATGGTCAAACCACCACTAGCGAAATCAGAACTGTTAATCTTTCTGCAATAGCAGCCCAGTTCCGTGCCTATCCAAACCCTACCAGTGGTTTAATTACGGTTGAACACGCAACAGTTAAAAACATAGGAACATTAAGTATTTACGACACGCAGGGACAGCAAAAAAGTTCCCTGAAATTGAGCAAGGGACAAACGGCTACCAGCATCAATCTCGCTCACCTGGCTAATGGATTTTATATCATCAAAGTAGATATAGACGGACAGCAAACGCAAGTGAAGGTCATCAAAAAATAAAATCTCTAATTCTCGGCATCATCAAAGGGAGCGCTCATTGGTTGCTCCCTTTTTCTCCAAACAAATGAACATAAAAAAATGAAAAGGCATCTTTTAAAAACAATTTTCGGCATGGTGTTATGCTTGGTGGCCTTTAAGGTAAGGGCGCAATATCAAGCTACCGTAGACCCAAGCGGTGCAGGTAATTACACCAGTATTCAGGCAGCACTAAATGCAGCGCCATCTAATGCCACTTCTCCCTATCGGATATTCATCAAAAAAGGGATTTATTATGAAAACCTGACCATTGCTAAGCCTTTCATCCAATTTATTGGAGAAGATGTGGCCAAAACCATCATCACCTATAACAACTACAACGGGAAAAATATCCCAGGAGGGGGCACTTATGGAACCGCAAATTCGGCTTCGGTAATCATCAATGCTGATGATTTTAGTGCGGCACACATCACCTTCGAAAACACTACGGGCGACGCGCCACAAGCTTTGGCCATTAATGTAAGTGGCGATAGGGCCTCTTTTAAAAATTGTAGGTTTTTAGGTGGACAAGATACTTTTCTGTCCTACAATTCTAAGTACCCGCAGTCGTTGTACAAATGCTACATAGAAGGCGTGGTCGATTTTATTTTTGGTAACGCCAAAACAGTATTTGACGAGTGTACCATTTATCCGAGAGACCGCGTAGACAATCAGGCAAGCAGTTATATCACGGCCTCTAATACCAGAGAAAGCAAAGGTTTATTATTCAGAAATTGTGAGATTATAGCCAACAGAGGAACTACAAAATATGTATTGGGCCGACCTTGGCAAAATGATGCGGCCACCGCTGAACCCAAAGCAACTTCGGCAACAATATTTGTAAATACCAAAATGAGTAATGTGGTTAAACCAGAGGGATGGTCAATTTGGGATGCGGGTACTGATGTAAGTAAAATCATTTATGCCGAATACAACTCTATGGATATGGCGGGAAATCCTTTGAGTGTGACTTCGAGGGTGAGTTGGTCTAAGCAATTAAACGCCAGTGAAGTTGCCGAATATTTGGATAACAATGTGGTTTTTAAGGACAGGAATAATGTAGTTTGGGACCCTTATGCTGTTTTTTTGGATGGCAATGCGGTACCTGCGAACAGGTTGGCCGTCTCCAATTTCAAGTATACCAAAACAGGAACAGAACTTACCTTTAAATGGAATTTAAACTGGCCAGAAAATAATGTGACCTATCGATTATATCGCATTACGGATGGTGGCAGTCCAGCTTTGGTGAATGAGCAAATCATTACAGGCAACGATGTAAACCTAGCCTATGCGCCAAGCACTGGCAAAGAAATGGTTCCTCCATCGATGTCTACTTACGAGTATTATGTAGAAGCCAGTTCTGCAAGTGGAGCAGTTCGTTCGGAAAGTGCTACTATTTCCGCAATCCCCGTAATGACATTAACAGGTGCATTGCAGGCATTTAAGCAAGGGATAGACAAGCCTTCGGCAACACAAGTACTCACTTTAAGTGGCGAATATTTACAAACCGACGTTACGGTGACACCTCCAGTTAACTTTGAAGTAAGTGCAGATAATGGGGTAACGTGGAAAGGCAATTCGAGCCCACTATTACTCACGGTTACCAACGGTTTATTGGCATCAAAATCTGTTTTGGTACGTTTAAATGCTACTACAGCGGGACTTTACTCGGGTAATGTGACCTTCGTTTCTGGAACGGGTAGCCATAATAAAACGATAGCAGCAAGTGGCGAAACCTATAATCAGCCCTTAGTCAATAGCAAAGGAATAGCGAGTATCAGCTTCGTCCAAAATGTAAATGCTTCTTATTTAAGAGAGGGCGTTACCTCAGCTACGCTGGATTTAAAAAGTTATATTTTATCTAACCAAGCAAGTGGAGCTAATGTGCCTTTCTCTACCACATCGGGCGTACAATTTGCACCTGCTGCTGATGGCGGAAGTTGGCAAACGGATAACGGTTTAAAATACATGACCGATAAAACCAAGCATATTGAAATTACGGTAAAACCGAGCACCACCTACGAAATAAGAGTGGATTCTATTTTATTCAACTTGGCTGTTTTTAATACTACGGGGAATTTCGCCATCGAATATTCTACGGATAATTTCGCTACCAGTACCTTGTTGAAAGCTGGATTATTGAACGGTAGTCCGTTGGTAGTTACAGGGAGCTATCCAACTTTTGCAGATGGCACTTGGTTGTTGGATAACCAGAATGCGGGCACAAAAAGATATGCTTTTGCCTTAAATGGTGCTACTGGTATTAACGTTTCGCCTAGTCAAGAGCTTAAATTTAGACTATACTTTAGAACGGGAAGCTCAAGTGCCACCAGATATGTCACGCTTAAAAATGTAGACATCAAAGGAGATGTTGGACTAGCGGCCAAAGAAGGAGATTACAGGACCATCAGCAGTGGTGCTTGGTTAGACCCAAGTATTTGGCAAAAAATGGTAGCTGGCACATGGTCGTTAGCACCAACTATACCGCACTTTGGCACTGGACAAACTTCTTTCATACAAGCTAACCATACCGTTATTGCTCCTAATATGACCGATTTAACCGCTGCACAAAGTGGGTCTTACGGTTATGTCAATTCATTTGTAGTGAGAGATGGAGGTAAACTCATTGTTGAAAGTGGTAAGATATTAGGCGTGCATCGCGACCAACTTTACCAAATAGATGGCGAGTTTGAAAATAATGGTACCGTAAACAACGATGGTAAATACGATTTAATCATCAATGGATTGGTAACCAATAATGGTGCTTTAAAAGTGGACCAAACAGGAAGTAATGTGTTCATTAAAGGAAAGCTTACCAATAAATCCACGGTGAATTATAATTACGTAACCGTGAAAGATGGCGGGGTTTATGAGCATGCCGCCAATTCGAACACCATGCCTGCGGTGATTACCTTCGAAGATGGTTCCACCTTTTTAATTTCGGGAATTACTACTTCGCAAACGGGTATCTTGAAAAACACATTGAGTTATTATAATGTGATTTGGAACAATACGGGACAAAGTAATTACTATGCTTTTCAGGGCAACCTAACCGCTAACGTACGAGGTAAATTTACCGTAAACAGCACAGGAACTACTTATATGGCTTTGCTAAATGCCAATGGTACCATTGGTTTGGGAAGTTATGAGCAAAATGGAGGTAGGGTAGTGGTGAGAGAAAATGGGACGGTAAATGCTGTGTTGAATGTGGCAGGAGATTTTGTGGTGAACAGCGGAACATTCGAATCAAACTCGGCCGCCTCGGTAAAATTGAACTTGAAAGGAACAACGGGCGTATATAAATACAATGATGCCACTACTTTATTGAAAAACCTTACGGTAGATGTGGTAGGTAACTATGCACTACAATCGGCAGTGGTTTCAGATAACCTCACGGTAGAAGCGGGTATTTTAACCTTGGGGAATAACTCGTTAACCGTGAACAGCATCACTAGGGATAATACAGCTACAGGCTATGTCATCACCAATGGAACAGGCAGTTTGATTGTGAAAAATATAGGCTCCACCAATACTTTAATTCCATTAGGAACAAGTGTAGGTTATTCGCCCTTGAGCATTAGCAACACGGGAACCAGCAATGATTTTTCGGTAAGCTTAAAAACAGGGATAGATAACGCACTGCCTGTTAACCCTAACAATTCGGTCAACCTGCAATGGAATATTACGCCATCGGGTGCAGGTGCAAATGCCAACCTTCAGTTTCAATGGGCTACGGCAAATCATAATGCTGGCTTTTCAACCAGTTCACCTATATCTGTAGCCAATTATCACGCAGGTGCTTATATGGGTTATGCCGCCACGCTTGCTGGGACTAATCCTTACACGGCTACCATTAACAATATTAGCCAGTTTAGTCCATTTGTGGTGGTTAATGATGGCGTATTGCCGCTAGACTTGCTCTCTTTTGAAGCTAAAAAATCAGGTACAAATATCAATCCGCAAGTAACCGTTAATTGGAAAACCGCTAACGAACGAAATACTGATAAGTTTGAAGTATTGCGCAGAAGCGAAACTTCATCATTTGAAGTGGTGAATGTACAAAGCTCAAAAAATACAGCAGGCGAACATCAGTATAGCTTCGTTGACCGCTCGCCGTTGATGGGCAAAAGCTATTATCAATTAAAGCAATACGATAAAGATGGAAAGGTGACTTTTAGCGAAGTGAGTTTGGTAGAAATCCAAGATTTGACGATGGCTTTAACCGCTTATCCAAATCCAACAGAAGGCTCGGCCACACTTAAATTTGCCACTTTAGCCGTCAATACCGAAGTGGTCGTTTATGATTTGCAGGGACGAAAACAAATGAGCCAATGGGCTAAAAAAGGGGAGAATAGCACCACTTTGGATTTCAGTAAACTTCCAAAAGGTTTATACTTCATCAACCTCCTTAACGAGGGTAAAAAACAGACACTTAAAATCATCAGAAAATAAGTGGAGGCTTGTTATTGTTGGTTTTGGTTTTTCCACAGTAAGTCTCATCCCATTCTAAATTAACAAACGAAGGAGCACCTCTGGCGATAATGTCAGGGGTGTTTTTTTGTGAATAGAATCTATGGTGAGTTTAGAATAAAGGGTTTGTAATGTTTCATGACCTGAAGTCCTAGCAAACCCGCTTCGTTCTGCTAAAAACGGAACCCGTTTGGCAGGCACATAGCAAGCCTATCTACAATGGTTTCAATCGGCGGGACAGTAAATAGTGGCAGAAAACTGATTTTTTAACCTAAAAGTTTGATGATGATGCGTAGAAAGTATTTTCTTAACCCCGCCTCACGTTAATCTAGAAAGATTTTATCTAAAAAATAACTGATTAGAATGAATGTGTGTTCGTAATATGTTATAAGGAGAAGAGTTTTTATCCTCGTAGTGTCCCCATATCAGATTATTAATCCAATCTATAAAAACTAAATTTTGAACAGCTTTACTATCAGAAGGAATGTCAACTAGCTTTGCAGAAGAACCGTGAGAAAAGTAAAGTTCAGTCTGTAGATAATTTATCAAGGTATTCCCTGATTTAATTTTAACTGATTTATTATCTCGAATTAAATTGATAACTGGGAATTGGTCAACTTCTTTCAATAGAGCCAGCCTCATCATATAATTATAAATTAAATTTTTGTCAGATTGAATATGCAATTCTACATTTTCTTTTTGAACTGTAATATATACAATTTTAATATCGGGATGCTTTTGCAATAAGTTTACGGTTTGCTTTGCTACAAACTCTTTGTCTGAAAGATTTAAGGAACTGCCTTTAACCTCGGTACTAGGGGCTGCCTCAATCCTCGTGTAAACCTTACTAACAATACGCTTAAGAAAATGCTTTTTTTCAGAAGGGCAAATAACAAAAGCAATAGTCATATATCTACTTGAGCCACCTTTTCTGAAAGGTGCTGAAAACTTCCATCCTAAGTCTCCACTTTCATCTAAATAAACATTGATTGCCATAAAAAGAAAAAAGGCAGTCCCTGAAAGAGGTGTATTTAGAATACACTTATGACACTTATCACTCTTTATTCAGGATTTACCCGCCTATTATGTACAAATATAAGCATAACTATTTAGTTTTCAAAACTAAACGTAATGAGGTTCGCCTGTAGGAATAACAAACTAGAATTATTACGTCCTTTTTAAAAGGACTTATTAGACTTAAAAAGTTAGAGTTATTCCTTACTCCTTAATCTTTACTCGTTTTTATGAATAAACTATAATATCAGCAAAATGACCTAAACAAAACGGTCTTTACTCCTTGTTCCTTGCTCCTTGTTCTTTACTCCTAAACTATCCCCTCAATATCAAAAAGGTGTTTTTCGGCGTGATAAGAAGAACGTACCAACGGACCACTTTCCACATATTTCAAACCTTTTGCCAAACCTACTTCTTTGTATTTAGCAAATTGATCTGGGTGAATCCAATCAAGAACTGGATGGTGAGCTTTGGTAGGTTGTAAGTACTGACCTAAAGTTAAGATATGTACACCATTGGCAACCAAGTCGTCCATGGCTTCAAAAACATCTTCCTCCGTTTCGCCTAAACCTAGCATGATGCCAGTTTTAGTACGTAAACCAAATTCCGAAATTCTTTTAAGGCATTCCAAGCTTCTGTCGTACTTCGCTTGAATACGAACCTGTCTGGTCAAACGTCTAACCGTTTCCATGTTGTGGGAAACCACTTCAGGTCTTTCTTCTAAAACTCTGTATAGATTATCCCATTGACCTTTAAAGTCGGGGATTAAAGTTTCTAGGGTAGTGATTGGGCTTTCGCGTCTGATGGCTTGTAAGGTTTCTGCCCAAATAATTGAGCCGCCATCTTTTAAGTCATCACGGTCAACCGAAGTAATTACGCAATGTTTTACACCCATTAATTTCACCGAATTGGCCACTCGGTTAGGTTCATCGGTATCCACCGCCAAAGGACGGCCTGTTGCTACCGCACAAAAAGAACATGAACGGGTACAAATGTTACCCAAAATCATGAAGGTAGCTGTACCTGCACCCCAGCACTCGCCCATATTCGGACAATTACCGCTTTCGCAAATGGTGTGCAGCTTATGCGTATCCACTAAACTTCTTACTTGTGCATATTCTTTACCCACAGGTAATTTCACCCTTAGCCAATCAGGTTTACGTGCTTTTTCGGTAACTGGCGCTACAACTGGAAGTTCAATCATAATACAAAGTTAAACAATCTTTATTAATTGTTGTAACCTTGAAATGTTGGAAGGTTGTAATGTTTTGGATAATTAGTTAGTAGTGCGTTTTTTAGTTCTTTGGATTTGAAAAGCAAGTTACAGCCTACATTAGTGTTAGTCCTTCTTTCAGCTATATCTTTTTGGTTTTGTAAAACCAAAAAGTATGTCGCTTCAATAAGGTTTAGAAAACAAAGCCTGTGCAAATAGGCAAAAAGTCCTAGCAAATTCGTAATCCGATACTAATTGTAATTCACTGAGAACAACCCATAACAAAAGTTATTTAAACAACCCCTTTGCTCCATTTAAAAGCTCACTTCCTTTTTTCTTCAATTCAGTTTTACCCTTTTCTATATTCTTATCGTCAGCATAACTGTCCACTGAACTAGAAATTTGCTGAACTTTGCGTACAGTAGCAAACATTTCTTTGGTATGCGGAACATTATTTTCTCTAAGCACTCGCTCCCAATCTACCTTCATCAAAATAGAAAACATATACTTAGTCGCAATTTTGCTCAAAAAAACTTTGTCGTAAACACTGTTCAGTGCCTTATCAGCTTCTCGGTTATTTACGTAATCAATGGTTTTTTCTAAAGCTTCGCGTTCACTGTTACACAATAACGGGCTTTTCTTTAGCTTTGTTAATGTAGCAATGGCTTTAGTTTTATCTTCACGTTTCAGATATAAATAGCTTTCTACCGCTAACGTCAATTCAGTTTCAAGCCCCAGTTTTTTAGTGTCTTCCAAGAATTTTTCAAAATCGTCCAAAGCCCTTTCTTCATCTACTTTTCTTTCCATTCTCAGCCTATCGAAACCTCTAAATAAATAATTCATGCCATGGAAAGCGGTATGCGTTTGACTATCGCTTAAGTTTTGCCAACCAAAAAATGCTTTAGTGTAGGGCAGTGGAACCTTCTCATTTTTATCTAACCATTTAATATTTCTAGAAAGTCCATCTTCAGATAAATAGAATAAATTGTTGCTGAAAAACAGAAAACCCCTTACAAATTCCAATAATGTTTTCGTTTCGTGGTCAGGTAAAAGCTCGGGTTGAGTTTTCGAGCATTCATATAGCGCAAATGGCTGCCCCAAATCTCTGGTAGCCAAAACAATCATACTTAAAATGGCGTGCTCAATGTTTTGAGCTTGGGTTTTTTCATCGCCAGCTAATAGCGTAAATTTCTGTTTGGTGTCGCCATAAACTCTATTTATTCCTTCGGTTAAGGTTGGGAAAATATCTTCATCAGTTTCTTTTACAAAACCCTTCACAGCCCGATAATCTTTATATAGCATTAGCGCTTCTATGGCAGAAATATGTTTGCCAGAATCTGTGTTAACATTACTTAAGGAGTTTACCACTTTATTCAAATGCTTACCAAATTTCTGATATTCAGCTTTGGTAGTATCTTGCACCGCTGAAAATCTCATAGCAATTTTGGCAAACTTGTAAAATGTGATTTTGTCGTAGTTTAAGTTTTCTGTTAGCCTCTCTTGGTCTAATGCTAGCAGTTCTTCGTCAGTTTCCGCATTTGAACATCCGCTTACTGATAAGAATAATACTGATATAAAAGCTATAAAATGATTTTTCATAGTAATGGTTTGAAGTAGAGCGATGACAAATTTTTCATCGATACAATCAAAAATAGTTCAATATAGTTAAAGATTATAGCGTAGATGAGGGATATTCTACATTGAAATAAGTAAAATATTGCAAATACAGTCGTTTTGCAATCTGCTAATTGAAATTTGATTATTGGAATTTGTTTTTTTTTACTCGCTAGGCAACGTAATAAAAAATGTAGTGCCTTTGCCCAATTGGCTATCTACTTTTAAGCTGCCATGGTTTTGCGCCATCATATCCTGGCATAAAATTAATCCGATATGGTAGCCTTTTTCGCCAGCTGTACCCGTATTTGGAGTGTGGGCCAAATTGAATAAATTCTCAAGGTCAATGTCGCTAATGCCAGGCCCAGTATCACGGATGGTGCAAATGATATTTTCATTTTCTACCCAAGCTTCAAAAATCACTTCATCATTGGCTTTACAAAACTTAATGGCGTTGGAGAGCAAATTTCTGATGACCACATGAATCATGTTCAAATCCACAAAGGCCAAAGCATCAGCTGGTACGTTGTTTTGCACCTTTATAAACTTTGTCCTGATGTGGGAATCCATCAGTTTGATGTTGTGCGCTACAATTTGATGAAGTTCTACTTGAATAGGGTTTACCGTAATGCCTTCCAATTGGCTTTTTGACCATTCCAAAAGGTTGTCTAAGAAAGAAGCGGTATTGTAAATGGTATCTTCCAATCTGTTCAGTAGGCCTTCAAGTTCTCCCTTATTCAAAATACCATCACGGTACATTTCAAATAAACTTTTTAAGGAATTAATGGGTGCCCTTAAATCGTGTGAAACAATAGAGAAGAATTTATTTTTTACCCTATTGAGTTTTTCAAGCTCCACATTTTGGGCGTTGATAATTTCCATTTGGGTTTTTAGTTCTTCGTTTACTTCGGCAATTTCCTGTTTCTGTTTTTGCAATAAAACATTGGCATTTTTATTTTCCGAGTTACGTTTATAGTACATTAAAAGTAAGATGCCGACCACCAGTAGTAAAACGGTAACAATGACAATGACGATGGCGTAATCAGTGATTCTTTCAGAAATTTTCTGATTATGCTCTTCCAGGTTTTTGTTGTCGGTATTTACCCTGTTTAAATCACTTAAAATAACTTCTTTTTTGGTTCTAGAGTTATTTAGACTATCATTGATGGCCATATAATCGGCCTGATGTTTTAAGGCCAGGTCGAATTTTTTCTGTGCAGCTTCTATCTTTACCAGATTTTCAAGTGCCTGTACTACTAAGGTTTTCGAATCAGCTTCTCTAGCTTTTTCTAAGGCTAGCTTGATGTTTTCTTCCGCTTTTTTATAGTTCTCCAGATGCAAATAGGCGTGAGAAATAGACATCAGAACAATGGCCTCTTGATACACGTTTTTCGTTTTACGATTATTGTCAAGCGCAACATTTAAGTGAACTAAGGCCTGCTCAAATTTGTTGGTGTTGTTCATTACCAAACCAATGCCCCAATTACTAAGGGCAATGCCGTTTAAGTCACCTATTTTTTCGCGAATGGCTAAACTTTGGCGAAAATATTCCAACGATTTTTGCTGGTTGCCAAGCTTTCTGTTCGAATTGCCCAATGAAAAGAGCGCATTGGCCAAACCTGCTTGGTCATTTGGCGTTTCCCTTACGTTATCTAATACCTGATGAAAATAGGCATCGGCTGTTTTGTATTCGCCCAAATCAAAATAAAGCGAGCCCAAGTTCATGATACATTGGTTAATGCCTTTCCTGTTATTGAGCTTCCTGTAGATTTTTAGTGATTCTTCGTAATGCTTTACCGACTCTTTTTTCTTGTCCTGACGGTCCAGAATAAAGCCCATGTTCACATAGCCTCTAGCAATGCCCGCGAGGTAGTTGCTTTCTTTGGCAATTTCGTGACCTAACTTGAAATAATATAAGCCACTATCTAATTGACTTCTTACCGCGTAAGCAATTCCCATATCCAAATAGGCATTTGAGATAGAAGAATCGATATTGTTTTTCTTTGCTAACTGTAGATATTGGTTCGCGTAATAGAACTTTTTAAGCGGATCTACCGAAGTATAAGCAGCAGATAGCTTCCTCAAAATTTTGATTTGAGTAGTATCAGGGCTGTTTTTGTCCCACTGGGCAAGTAAGTCGTCAATTTTGGAAGTTTGTGCCTTTACCGTAACGCCAATAAAAAGCATGAGCATGCAAAACAGCAAATGTTGTTTTTTAGCGGCGCTAGGCATCATAAAGAGGTTCTTCGTTTGTTTGGGAATTACTTGATAAATATAAAGAATTATTCCTTGAATGTGCCAAGAAATTAAGTGAGGAAAATCAACTAAATCAAAATAAATTACTTTGTAATGATTTGATATTTAGGGGGAAAAGTTTTTGTTTGTGATGGTGAACGAAACTTATAGAGTCATCTCAAATACCTTTTGTGCTTTGTTGCTGATGAAACCCAGTGCTTGGTAAAATTGATGACTTTCAGTACGAACCACATTGCAGCGAATACGCATGAGGTGGATACCTTGATGACGGCTCCAATGCTTACTGGTTTCAATAAGCTTTTTGCCAATTTGCTGGCCTCTAACGTTTTCATCCACCACTAAACCCGCTACTTCTACAAACAGTGGGCTCTCCACTCTAAGGCAAACCAAACAATGTAACCAGCCAACTATTTTTCCATCCAATTGAGCTGCAAAAACAGCATGGTCTTTTAACACCACTATTTGTTGTAGCCGCGTAAATAGCAGTTGTGGTTCATTTTCATAGCCCAGTTGAAGGCTTAGGTCGTGAATTTCCAGCGCTTGGCTTTCGGTAACGGTATCGAGCTGAATAATCTCCATTAGGAAATAAGTTTTAACATGCGCTCAATAAAGTTAGCTAATGGTTTTCGTTCTTTTAACCAGTTAAATGAAAATATACCTACAAGGGCAGTGGTAATGCCCGCCAATACATCAGCCAAATAATGGTGACTGGTGTAAACGGCAGCAAACCATATTCCCACCATCACCATCACAAAAAAGATGTTCGCCTTTTTGAACTTGCCCTTAAAGGCATAGTAAACCACAATGAGCGGATAAGCGGAATGTAATGAAGGCATGGCCGCAAACACGTTTGAGCCTTTGGCGTAAATGGACTTGAACAGTTCGATGTTAAAGAAATGGTCGAAACGAGCTAAACCTGCGGTATTTCCAGGAGTTCCAGCAATAAAGTCGAAACCGTGTTGTTGTACGTACCAAGGCGGGGCAGCAGGGTAGAGGTAGTAAACCACAAAACCCAATAAATTTGCCCAAACAAAAGTAAGCAGGAAGTATAAAAAATGTTTTTTATTGGTGAAGAACAGATAGGCGGCAAAAGCCAATGGAACAGGAATCCACATGAGGTAGAAAAAACCTGTAAGTACATCTAAAAATGAATGGGTGTGCAATAACCAATATTCATTTGGGGTAAGCACTAATTTACCTTGCTCTATGCCAAAAACGCTCTTTTCAAAATGATAAAGGTCGGCAATATGTACGGGGTTGTAATTGTAATTTGGGAAGGCCTTCATGTAATCATAGATAATCCAGTATACAATGAAAATGGAAAAGCCTATGATGAATTTTCGGGTAGTGGCCGTTAAGTAATATAAGGTGTTAAAAATCCCAATTAAAACCAGTTGGTCAGTTTTGTAACCCACTAAAAAGTACGAGATAATCAGGTAAAGTACCGAAATGCCGAGCGTTAATGGCAGGTCTTTTTTTAAATTTCTTTTTGTTTCCTCAGAAGGAATATCTGATGTCATTATTTTTCTATTAAATGCCGTCATTGCGAGGCATGAAGCAATCTCAAATTAATTGTATTGTAAACCGTTGTAAGATTGCTTCGTGCCTCGCAATGACAAAAAGGCTAAAGTTTATTCATTTTTGTTTTATTAAGGCTTGCTATTCCCTCTCTGCCCGTTGGGCATCTATTGATAGTTATCTATTTTATTTCGGTATCAATGAGCTTGCTACGCTTCGGTTCTCCCAAAGGGAGATAGTATCGATATGTTTATGGAACTTTATAATTCTCTCCCTTTGGGAGAGATGGCGTAGCCAGAGAGGGTTTTGTTAGTCGTTTTTCTTTTCAAATCCCGATCTGAATATTCCATCCCAAAACATCCAGCTTACCCCAAAACCTTTAGAAGCATCCTGATAATGATGTAACATGTGGTGATGTTTTAATGTTTTCCAAAAGCCACTTTTGAAATTGGCATGGTGAAGCGCATAATGCACCATATCATAAAATAAATAGCCGCCAATGAAACCAATAAAAAAGGAATATACTTTAGCTTCTGGCAATAGCCAATCAAACAGTAAGTAAAAACCTAAAGCCAATGGGATACTTGCCGATGGTGGCATTACCAAACGGTTGGCATCATTAGGATAGTCGTGGTGTACCCCATGGAAAATAAAATGGATACGTTTGCCCCATTTACTGCTTGGATAAAAATGGAAAATCCAGCGGTGTAATATATACTCTGTAATGGTCCAGATGAAAAGGCCAAAAGCAAGCCAGCCGAAAAATTCTAATACAGGTGTGTTAACATCAAATAGTGCTTTCCATGCCAAGAAAAAAATCAAGGGCACATAAATAAGTAGGGGCACATAATACTTTACTTTCGAAAGCGGCTCTAGCAAGTCGCTCTTAAACATCCTAATGGATTCCTTAGAGTTTGAAATAAAATTCTTCGCCATGATTTTACACTTTTATTCTTTCGGTTACCGCCTTGCTAGGATTATTGGCATCGTAACCTTTCAATTCAACATATTTAACATTTGGTAGCCAAAATGAACCACCTTCAATCCTTAAGAAAATCCTGTCCAACAAAATCTTTTTATTATTAGCGGTGACGTACACATGATATTTTTTGTCTACCGCAGACTTGGTGAGCAACAAAGGGAATTTCTTGTACGATACGAAACGTAGCTCAAAATTACCGTTACCAATATCTTTGGTTTGTATGCCATAAGCAAATTTACGTTGGATATAATTAAGGTCTTTTCTCCCTTCTTTATCTGCATAGCGCATCCAAAATACATTTACGGGCTTATCTTTGATAGGCTGACCATCTTCATCCAAATTCAATTGGCAGATAATGGTATTGATATTAGGGTCGCGTTGTACATAAAACAACTGATTGTCGATGTTTTTGGGTACTGGGAAAGTAAGTGGCGATGGGTCGCCATCTGGTACCTGTTGTGCTTGTAAGTTTGGCGAAGTTCCCAAGGCTAAGCCTGCAAATAACACGATGCCAGCTACCAAAGCTGCTTTGTTTTGTTTGGCTTTTAAAAAGTCTTGCGCATCCAAAGCTTTTTTCGCGTCTCTTAACCTGTTTACCGCAGTAATGTTGGTCAATACCGCCATGATGGCAATAGGTAAGGTAAAAATAGTCATGGTTTCAAACACATGGAACTTAATGCCAGGAACAAAAACTTTGTAATCGCCACCTAAGAAATTATAGGCAATCCCGCAGGCAATCGCAAAAACGCCAATGGTAACTACCCGTTCTGGACGTTGCATTAAACCACCTTTACACTCCACACCTAAACCTTCGGCACGGGCCCGGGTATAGCTCACCATCATAGAACCTATTAAGGCAATGAAAGCAAATAGCGAACTTAAAAAATAATGGTGCGAAATGAGGTAGTAACAGATGCCCAAAAACATCACCATTTCGCTATAACGGTCTAATACCGAATCATACAGGGCACCAAATTTCGAGCTCATGTTACCCAAACGGGCCACCTGACCATCCAGCATGTCAAACAGACCTGCAAAAAGTACTAATGCGCCTGCCCAGCCTACATATTCCAATTCTCCACGATTTGCTTTCTCAGCTCCTAGAATAAAAATAACGGCTACCCCAATGTTCAATATCAAACCAATGGTGGTGACCATATTAGGCGTAAGCCCAATTTTAATCAATCCCTTTACAAAAGGGTTGATTACTTTATAAATGCCTTGTTGAAGGTTATCTCTTAGCTTCATCTTTTAAATGTTATAGCAAATATGTTGTTCGTCATTTCGACTGGAGTGCAGCGGAATGGAGAAATCTTTCGGCTTGCTTAAAGATTTCTCGACTACACTATGTTTCGCTCGAAATGACGTACTTTCCATATTTAAAAGTCAAGTTTAACTCGCGTTCTAATTCCCCACTCGGAAACCTCTGGGTTATTAAGATAGTTAAATCTTTTAACCAAATCTACCCTAAGTAGTTTGAAAATATTTCCTAAACCAATACTGCCTTCCATATAAGGTTCTTTGTTTAGCGAGTAAGTTCTTTGCATCCCATTTTCATAAGTAGGCATTTTATAAATACCTGTATTGGTTTTTTCTGGGTTGTTCTCGTCTCTTAGTCCACCGTAAATGGCTTTGAACGATATAATTTCACGCAGCTTCAATTTATTTAACAAAGGTATCTTATTTAAGAAAAAACCATTGAAACTATGGTCAATATTTATGCTTGCATAGTGGTCACTCACAAACTCAAGGAAGTTCATTAAGTTGTATGAGTTAAGTTGGTAGGCATAGGTTTGGTTGGCACGATGTACTGCTAATAAAGGGAAAGGCAATTTTCCAGAAATATAGCCCGCCTCTAAACGTACGTCGGTAAAACCTAATTGCGAAACATAAAAACGCTTATCTATGCTACCCATAATATTGTGGTAGTTGTACTCGCCACCCAAAAGACCTTTAACACCCATGGTATATTTTAAGTTATAGATAGGGTACCTGTCGATAATAGGCGTACGATATATTTTGCCTTGATAGAACTTCTCATTTTTAGCGTATCTCAAGCCCACACTAAATTCGCTAGTGGTTAACCTATTGATATAAGAGTTGCTACTCGCATCACTGTAAACGAGTCCTCCTGCAGGTGTTTGCGACCATTTTTTGAAACCAACGGTATAAGAGAAACGATTTTCAAACTCCCTAACGTAATCTACACGGTAAAAATCGTTGTAAAGCAACATGTCATTTACACCGCGTTTAAACGATAGTAAGAAGTTGTCTTCCTGTACAAATTGTAATTCCTGCCCAGGGATTTTGGTATCTCTTTGGAAACTTGCCCTGATATAGTTTTGAGGGAATTTATAAATGGATTTGTTGTTCAACGAATAAGTACCCGATAAAAAGAACTTCCATTTTTCATCCTTAAAACCATAAGCGGCATAGTTCTCAAAATAAAATCTTTTGCTGAGCTCTGGAGTTGTACGTCCACCTAAACGGAGGCGGAAACCTTCTACATTGTTAAAGCTATAAAACGTATTTACAGGTCCAATTTCATAAGGTCCCAAGTTTTGATAACCTGCAAACAGCAAGGTTACAATTTGCATGGTACGCTTAAAAGAAGGTAGGTTCTGTAGGGTATCAATATTGCCGTAAATTTTCAGCTGCTTTTCTGGAATCGAATCCAAGCGGTTTTTCATCCAAAAATCATCCGACCTTTTTTCTGCGCCAGCAAGAATTTCAACTTTCTTACCAGAGAAAACAGTGTCGGGAATATCAACGTTGGTTTTGTATTCTTTATAATTGACGCTACGTTCACCAGTAAAGCCCAAGCCTTTGTTCTTGTTGATTCCGAAATCTGCAATAAGCGTACTTTTGCTTAAGTAGTAGCGCTTATCCACGTTCTTTTCAAAATCTAAATCAATTTGCATTCCCCTTACAAAGTTAAGGTTGATGTTTTTGTTCACTCCAAACGAGGCCCTTTGTACGGCAAAATTGCCATCCATGGTAATGTAGATTTTTCCTTCAAACAGCATGTCGCCCTTGTTACGTGGTGTAAAAGAAAGCTCGATAACATTAGGCGTTATGTTTTTTAGGGTATCTGTAATGAAGAATTTGTAGAACGTTGGTGCGGAATTGGCGATAGGGCTCAGAAAATCATTGCTCATTACAGAGATGTTGTTATCATAGATATTGATGTTTTGATACATCCTATCGAAATAAGCTTTCATCCCTTGATTATCGATATACCTATTGTCGAACTGCACTTGCTTTTCGGCCAATACTACGGTTTTGCTTTTATCTGGAGAGAAGCTCAAATACTGATCGGCCAGCTTTTCCTGGATATAAATAGGAAGTAGGTTTTTACCACCAATTTGTGTAGAATCCTGCTCTTGGAAAAGAAACTGATAGTTCCTGAACATGCGTTTGTTCTTGAATTTCTCAGAGATATTGCTCATAGAGAACAACATCTTTTCATATTCTTTATACTGTACCGTTTCGTAGGCTTTAGGTTGGTTCTCATCTTTGTGTTCAATCACCTGTCTAATGAGTTCAACCGCTGGGTTGTTCTTGTTCGTATATCTTCTTTTGCCTGCTATAATGGTCACCTCGTTTAACGATTGGGCATTGGATTTTAAAAGCACATCTACTTTTTGGGTTTGTCCCACTACAATGTTCTTTACTAAAACCTCATAGCCAACATAGTTAAACTTCAGTTGGTTGTAATCTTCGTTGGTGCTGATTTTGAAATTCCCATCAACATCGGTTTGCGTACCGATACGGGTGTCGTTAAAAAAAATCGACACATAAGGGAGCGTTTCCTTAGTCACAGCGTCTCTAACGGTTCCTGTAATAATAGTTTTTTGGGCAAATGCCGTTGATACACCCGTTACAGTAGCACCTAAAAAAATTAGTGCATAAATTAATATTTTATATGTCTTTTTCATTTTTACTGCGTGAAAATGAATTGCTTCTGCATGAAGTAATTGTAAATAGTACCGATTAACCCAGAAACGAGAATCTTCGAAAGCATATAGTTAATGCTTAAAAAATGAGTGAGTATGTAAACTCCTGTGGTGACGATGATAAGATTGCCGCACCACACCAAAATGTACTTCACAATTTGAGGCCTAATGTCTTTATTGGTAGAATTAAAGACCCAATTACGCCCCATGTAGAAGTTTACACAGCCCCCAACAACTGTTCCTGTTACACTCCCTGCAACATACCAAACCCCTAAAAAGCTCACACAAAACCATGTGGTCAAATAATCAACCAACGTTGCCGTTAGTGACGAAGCTTGTGCTTTTAAAAAGGTTAACATTTTCTTTAAAATATGTTGAAGAAAATTATTATTTGCAGGACGATGTTCGCATAAATACCCGACAAAACATCATCGGCCATTACGCCCCATCCACCTGGCCATTTTTCCAGCTTGCGAATACCTAGAGGTTTAAGAATGTCGAAAAATCTGAACAATATTAAACCAGTTACTACATATTCAATGGTTACTGGAACAAAAAGTAATGAAATGCACATCCCTGCAACTTCATCTATAACCACTCGGTTATGGTCTTTGCCCCAAAGTACTTCTACTTCGTTTGAGCTCCTAATTCCCTGTAAGGTAATTAACAAGGTAATTAAAGCTGGGGCAAGCTTCGGTTCATATTGGCCTGCCAGGAAAAAGTACCATAAAAGGCAGGTAAAAATAGCGGCATATGTGCCAGCTCCCTTACCTATATACCCAATTCCCAGGCTGGTTGATATGATTTTGTGAAATATCACGGTTTCAATTTCTCAGGGTTTAAAGTAATTCACTTTCTATTTTTTTAACGTCGCAAAACTATGGAAACTTTTTTTAAACCTAAAGTTTCCGCACAAGTTTTTTGAGTGTCAAGGAGTAAATTACAATTTGCAGACAAAAAGATAATGCTTTGAAAAACAGCTTAAGTAGCGTGAAAACTACCTAAGCTGTCTCACTCTTTGGGTCTGCAAAACCCTCAATTTTATTTAACTAGTTTTCTTCGTAATAATCAAGTCCCAAATGAGTGATCAACTCTTCACCCATAATGTAACGTAATGTATTATGTAATTTTTCTAACTGTTTAAAGATGTCGTTCTCTGGACGCAATCCTTCTTTAGTTTGAGGAGATTTCAAGTAGAAAGATAACCACTCTTGAATGCCACTCATGCCAGCACGTTTAGCTAAATCCGAGAATAAAGCCAAGTCTAAAACGATAGGTGCAGCTAAGATAGAGTCACGGCACAAGAAGTTAATCTTGATTTGCATTTTGTAACCCATCCAACCGAAGATATCGATGTTATCCCAGCTCTCTTTGTTATCACCGTGAGGAGGATAGTAGTTGATACGGATTTTGTGGTACATATCACCATACAAATCAGGGTTTTGCTCTGGTTTGAAGATATCTTCCAATACTCCTAATTTAGATACTTCTTTAGTTTTGAAGTTATCAGGATCATCCAGTACCAAACCATCACGGTTACCTAAAATGTTGTCAGAGAACCAACCGCGTACACCTAATGAGCGTGCCATTAAACCTGGAGCCAAAACAGTTTTCATTAAGGTTTGGCCAGTTTTAAAATCTTTACCAGCTACCGGCGTTTGAGTTTGTTTAGCCAACTCTAACATTGCAGGAATATCTACCGTTAAGTTAGGTGCTCCGTTTGCATAAGCATAACCTAATTTCAACGCTGCATAAGCGTAAATCATACTTGGTGCAATGTTCGCGTCGTTGTCTTTTAAACCCTGCTCAAAAGCAGCCAAAGTTTGGTGAACAGCACTTGGCTCTAAATAAATCTCCGTAGAACCGCACCATACCAATACGATACGCTCGCAATTGTTTTTAGCTTTAAAGTCTTTGATATCTTCAATTACTTGTTGCGCTAAATCCCATTTTGTAGCCGCTTCTTTAACGTAAGTTCCGTCTAAGTTTTTAACGTAGTTTTTGTCGAATGCAGCTCTGTAAGGTTTGATCGCTTCTAACTCATCTTTGATGTCATACAAAAGATGTCCATCAATAACCTTTGCTTTCATTGCAGCATCGTACACATTGTCTTCATACACATCCCAACCACCAAATGCTAAGTCTTCTAATTTCGCTAGGGGAACAAAGTCTTTAATTAAGGGCTCGTTATTGTCTGTTCTTTTACCAACACGGATAGTTCCCATTTGTGTTAAAGAACCAATAGGTTTAGATAGACCTCTTCTAGCAGCAACTACACCAGCAATCATGGTAGTAGCTACAGCACCTAGGCCAGGCATCATGATACCTAATTTCCCATTAGCTCCTTCTACTTGCTTTTTCATTATTGTTATTTATTATGTGTTTATATCTATTTACTTTTATAAGTATTAAGTTCTAAGTTTTACGTTTTTACTAGGCGCCTATTACAGCATTTTCTAAATTCCATGCCACTTATAACCTACCACTTAAAACTTAATTTATTTCAACCAATGGTTTGCTTTGTACCACTTTACGGTTTCCACTAAACCCTTTTCTAAATTGTATTGAGGCTCAAACTGCAGGTCTCTTTTCAAGTTTTCGATATTGCAGGCCCAATTGGGGGCGGTCAGCTCTTTTATCTTTTCTTTGTTTATCGTTGGCGTTTTGCTGCTTCTGGCATAAATGGTATCCATAAAACCAGCTAAACCTTTGATGATTCCCAAAGGGATATGCACTTTCAAGGTTTTTTTGTGCAGTGCTTTTTTCAATCCTTCGGCCAAGGCATACCTATCGTAGGTCAAACCATCGGTAATGTTATAGGTTTTGTGCACAATATCCGATTTCAACAAGCGGATAATAATCTCTGCCAAGTCCTTTACATAAAGGAAACTCAACTGTTGGTTAAATCTTCCTATGTAAGGTTCCAATCCGCTGTTAATCGTTTTGAAAAGGATAAAAATGTCCTTCTCTCTCGGACCGTATACAGCAGTCGGTCTAACGGTAACCAAAGGCAAATTTTCAATCTCCTTGAGATATTCTTCTGCCAATTTTTTGCTTAATCCGTAAAAAGTAACGGGCTGGGCAATGGCATCGTCGCCAATGGTGGTATTAAAATCAGCAATTGGACCAATGGCCGCTAGGCTGCTTACAAATACAAATTTTTCGATGGTATAATTTACCAGCGACGCTGCTAGCGCCAAGTTTCTGCTGTATTCGGCATTAACCCTATTGTATTCCTGTAAGGTTTTAGCTTTGGTGGTTCCGGCAGCGTGTATAATATAGGCGTACTGCTCTTCTTCCAACGCTGCTTTGAGTTCATCAACTGCGCTAAAGTTTAATTGAACGTAGTTAATATTTAACCCTTTAAGGTGGGAGACATTGCTATTGGGACGAACGGCTGCGTATACTTCTAGGCCGCTTTCAATTGCCGTAACAATTAAATGATAGCCCACAAATCCGCTTGCGCCTGTAATCAATACCTTTTTGCTCATGTCTCTTTGTCACACTTGCCCTTTAGAGCTTTAGTGTTTGCTTATATTGCTTTTTCCAGTATCCTGTATTCTCGGTAAAGTTTGCCACCTATGTTTTCAATCGGACGGTTCACCATATCGTTGTCTTCCAAAGTCCAGCTCGCTTCCGCATATTGGAAATTTCTTGCTTTAAATGCTTTGATGATTCTGCCGTACAAACAAGCCTCAATACCTAGTTTTCTGTAGCCATCAACTACACCCAGCAATAAAATACGGATGCCGTTGATTTTCTTTTTGCCCAACAACAGTTTCAATAAACCGGTAGGGAATAAGCGGCCTTTTTTAATTTTAATAAGAATTTGGTTGATGTCTGGAATGGCCAGTGCAAAACCCACTAATTTGCCCTCCTGTTCTGCGATGTAGCAGAAATCAGTATCCAAAACCATTTTCAAATCGTTGGCGGTATAATCAAACTCTTTGTCGGTCATCGGTACAAAGCCAAGGTTTTTGTCCCAAGCGCTGTTGTACACTTCCCTCAAAGCAGCTGCTTCTGCCTTAAAATTTTTAAGGTTAATTTTTCTGATGATGATATTGCTCCTTTGAAGTCTGTTTTCCAGTCCTTCTAATAAGCTTACAGCCCTGTCGTTGTAATTTCCAGCAGTGTATTTGTATGCTCTTAAATCTACCTTTTTGGTAAAACCGAAATCTTCCAATAGGGACAGGTAATAAGGAGCGTTGTATGGCATCATGGCTACTGGAGGACCATCAAAGCCTGTAACTAACAAGCCACAGATATCGTTAGTAGAGAAGTTAACTGGCCCCATTATCGAGGTTTGTCCATTCTCTTTTAGCCAGTTTTGTGCTGCATCTAATAATAATTTGCTAACTGCCTTATCGTTGATGGTATCAAAAAAACCAAAGAAACCTTCTTTTACATTTTTAATGGTGTTGTGGTTACCATTGATGATTGCCGCAACTCTGCCCACTATTTTATCACCGTCTACCGCTAAAAACAATTGCATTTTAGCGTGGTCGTGAAAAGGATGTTTGCCTGGGGTTAACATATCACGTTGAGCAATATGTAATTCAGGTACATAAAAAGGATCGTTCTTATAAAGTTCATGCGGAAAATCGATGAACTTTGCTAACAGCTTTTTGTCTGTTACTGCTACAATTTGTGCCATTTTATAACGAAGCCCCAACTAAGTTTACACTTGCTTCTTTAAAGGCCAGTTTCAATTTGTCGATAGCTTTTTCTATCTGTTCAAAAGAGTGCGTAGCCATTAAAGAGAACCTAATTAACGATGCATCAGAAGGCACGGCTGGAGAAACCACAGGGTTTACAAAAATGCCGTTTTCTTGCAGGATGTTGGTGATTAAGAAGGTTTTTTCGTTATCTCTAATGTAAATAGGTAGGATTGGGCTTTCTGGATGGCCAATTTCAAAACCCGCATCAAGCAAAAGCTTTTTAGCGTAGTTGGTGTTGGCCCACAACTTGTCGATTCTTTCAGGTTCAGCCTCAATAATATCCAACGCAGCAATAACACTTGCCACTGCGGCAGGCGGCATACTTGCACTGAACATTAACGAACGAGCTCTGTGTTTAATGAATTCGATGGTGTCTTCATCAGCAGCAATAAAACCACCTAATGAAGCTAGCGATTTACTGAAAGTACCCATAATCAAATCAACCTTATCGGTAAGGTTAAAGTGTGAAGCAGTACCTGCACCATTAAATCCAATTACACCTAAACTGTGTGCATCGTCCATCATGATGTTTGCACCAAATTCGTCGGCAATTTTTACCATTTCTGGTAAGTTCACCAAATCACCTTCCATGCTAAATATACCATCCGAAACAATTAGCTTGGCGGCATCTTCAGGTAGGCGACTTAGTTTTGCACGCAAGTCGTTCATGTCGTTGTGTGCATATTTGATAGAACGCGAAAACGATAAACGGCTGCCATCAATGATAGAAGCGTGGTCGTACTCATCTAAAATAAGATAATCGTTTCTGTCTAATAAACAAGAAATAACCCCAAGGTTCACTTGGAAGCCTGTACTGAACAATACGGCTGCTTCTTTGCCAACGTAGGCAGCTAAACGGCTTTCAAGTTCCAGGTGGATGTCTAAAGTTCCGTTCAAAAATCTTGAACCAGCGCAGCCAGTACCGTATTTTTCGATTGCTTTTTGCGAGGCTTCTTTAATTTTTGGATGGTTGGTTAATCCAAGATATGAGTTGGAGCCAAACATTAATACTTCTTTTCCGTTAATGATTACTTCTGTATCTTGTGCAGAGTCAATGGAACGGAAATATGGATACAAGCCCCTTTCTTTAATAATTTTGGCGTCTTGAAACGAAGCTATTCTATCTTGTAATTTTTTACGCATATTTTTATGCAATTAGGTCATTTGTAGTTTGATATAATTCTCTTGAGATTAAAAAGAATAACATTTAGAATGGTGTTAGACTTAACTCATGTTAAACATGTTACTCTCCTTAATAACATAAATTTAACGATTTAATAAATGAGAATTAATAAAATCCCGCAAATTTAATAAAAGTTTTAGTCCGAGGGAGTGGTACAAAAGTAGTGCTTATTGGTCAAAAAGTATTATTTCTGTAAATCTGACATTTTTCAAACAAACTCATTTATGCTGCTAAAGGCACGTCCTACACTGTTAGATACCGTGCTTTGCAATATTTTGGCCAAAAATCACGTTTGAAATTTTAATAACAATATTGGTAATTATGTAATTCTTTATTCAACTTTGTAGCGTTTGTATAACACTTAACGTAGTTACGCAGTTATTATGTATAAAAACAGTAAACAATGATGCACAAAGTAGAACAGAGGTGCTTAGAAGAGGGCCTCATTAACGGTGGGAACATGAATGTGCTTACCAGTGCTGAAATTAAGCCTTTTATGACCTTTAATGAGTCGTTTAGGTCTAATTCCTTTGCGGTAATTGTAGTGCAGAAGGGTTCTTTTGTTTTTCAGAACAATTTTGTGAAAAACTGCATGAAGGCAAAAGATGTGTATTTGGTTACTCCTGGTAGTTTGTGCGAGCTGTATGAAATGTCTGATGACTTTGAGTTTATCAGCATGGGCTTTAAGAAAGAATACCTCAAAGAACAAGGAGTGTTTTTGAATGGAGCCGAAATTGTGCATTTGTTCTCTACTGATTTGGTTCATAAGTTTTCTTTGAACGACGAAGAGTTTGAGGATCTGGTATTTTCACTGAAATCCTTAAAAAAGAAAATCAACCTACCAGAGACTACTCCTCACTTTAAAGATGTGGTGCGTCATAGTTTCATTTCGGTGCTTTACGAAATCCTCATTGTGTACAGTAAATACCGTGTTTTTATCCCCGTTAAATTGAATAGGCAAGAGGAGCTCACTACCAACTTCCTCAATTTATTAAGCGAAAACTTTAAAAATGAAAAACGGGTGCAGCATTATGCCAAAGAACTGTTTGTTACTTCTAGGCATTTATCACAAGTAGTGAAAACAGTAACTGGTAAAACTGCAGGTGAAATTATTGATGAAATGGTGATTAATGAAGCGAAAGTACTGCTCTCGGCGCACGTGATGAACGTTTCGCAAGTAGCAGATGAATTGCGCTTTAGTGACCAATCTTTTTTTGGGAAATTTTTTAAGAAATATACGGGCATTTCACCCTCTGTTTACAAATCAAACAGTACAGTGGCTATTAATCCGCCATTTTGATAAAAACAGGCAGTTAAAAGTGGTGTTTTTTACCGAAATGTTAAAAAAAGCTACAGGTTGGAAATTGGAATTTGGAAGGCTTTTTGTAGTAAATGTAAAATAGTAAATAAAACTTCAATTTTATTGCATAATTTTTTGATTTTAAGCACTAAATTTGCGAAAATTTAAGCTATGAAAACATCAGAAATAACTTACACGGGCGACTTAAGAACTACTTCAATACACTTGAAGTCGGGTAAGGAAATTATTACCGATGCGCCAACAGATAACCAAGGGAAAGGTGAGGCTTTTTCGCCAACCGATTTACTGGCTACTTCTTTAGGCAATTGCATGCTGACCATTGTGGGGATTGCGGCAAGAAATCACGGTTTTAATATTGATGGAACTAAAGCGGAAATCACCAAAGTAATGGCCGAAAATCCGCGTAGGGTGAGTGAGATACATGTTGAACTTCATTTTCCAGCCAACAACTATACGGAAAAGGAAAAAGCAATTATTGAAAGGTCAGCTAAAACCTGTCCTGTGGCATATAGCCTACACCCTGACATTAAGCAAGAAATAACGTTTAGTTATTAGCATATTCTCCTGCTGACTACGGCAGGTATTTATATTTGGTTTAAAATGAGTAGAAAAAAAAAGACGGTTGTTGAAACCGACGCAGATGTTATTTTAATTGGGGCGGGCATCATGAGCGCAACGCTTGGCGTACTGCTCAAAGAGCTTAACCCTGATTTAAGCATAGAAATTTATGAACGTTTAGACGTTGCAGCCGCTGAAAGTTCTGATGCGTGGAACAATGCGGGAACTGGCCACTCGGCATTTTGCGAACTCAATTATACGCCGCAAAAAGCTAATGGTACGGTTGATGTGAAGAAGGCGGTTTCTATCGCTGAATCTTTCGAGATTTCTAAACAGTTCTGGACTTATTTGTTGGATAAAGGCATCCTTAAAGACCCTTGTTCATTCATCAGAAACATTCCTCATCTTAGTTTTGTATGGGGCAAAAAGAATGTCGACTATTTAAAGACCCGTTACAACAACCTTAAAGCTTGCAACTTGTTCAGCGAGATGCAGTACAGCGAAAATCCTTCGGAAATAAAAGAATGGATTCCTTTGGTAATGGAGGGTAGGGATGAAAAAGAGCCTATTGCTGCTACTAAAATGGATTTAGGTACGGATGTTAACTTCGGTTCTTTAACCCGAGAAATGTTCAACTACCTGGCCAAGCAGGATAAAGTGGCTCTTCATTTTCACCACGAAATCCGCGATCTCGATAAGCAAGATGACGGTAGTTGGGAAGTAAAGGTGAAAAACCTAGATAGTGGAAAGAGAAGAAAGCGTTTGGCCAAATTTGTATTTATTGGTGCAGGAGGAGGTTCTCTGTTATTATTGGAAAAAGCCAATATCAAAGAAGGTAAAGGTTTTGGAGGCTTCCCTGTAAGCGGTCAGTGGTTAAAATGTACCAACGAAGAAGTAATTGCACGTCACCATGCTAAAGTTTATGGCAAGGCGGCAGTAGGAGCGCCACCAATGTCGGTACCTCACTTGGATACCAGGATCATTAACGGTAAGCAAGCGTTGTTATTCGGCCCTTATGCCGGTTTCTCTACCAAGTTCCTTAAAAACGGTTCTTACTTTGATTTAGCGGCTTCTATCAAATTCAGTAATATCCGTCCAATGATTTCAGCAGGCTTGAAGAGTATCGACCTTACTAAATATTTAATTGAGCAAGTTCGTCAATCACCAGAAGATAGGTTTGCTGCGCTGCAAGAATATATGCCAGATGCCGACATTAAAGATTGGGAATTGGAAGTTGCAGGACAACGTGTGCAGGTGATTAAGAAAAAGCCGAGCGGTGGTGGTATTTTAGAGTTTGGTACCGAAGTGGTAAGTGCTGGAGATGGTTCAATTGCGGCTTTACTAGGAGCTTCGCCAGGTGCTTCAACGGCAGTATCTATCATGCTTGATTTGATGGGCAGATGCTTTAAAAAGCAAATGCAAACTGCCGATTGGCAAAGTAAGATTAGGGAGATGATTCCAACTTACGGCCAAAAGCTAGCTGAAGACAATGAGCTTTGCCAAGAAACACGTCAACGTACTTCTGCGGCATTAAAGTTAAATGAAACAGTGGTAGACTAACGGCATTATCATACCAAAGAAAAGTCCCGTCTCGCATTTGCGGACGGGACTTTTTTATTTCTTTAGGAAATTAAATCTTAACTCCCTTAATCCCTTAATATTTTAAAGTTTGGCTGAGGATAATTAAACCTTAATTCCCTTAATTTCTTAATGGTTTAAAGTTTTGGAAGATATGCAACCCTAGCTGAGGTTAATGATAATCAAACCTTGATTCCCTTAATTTCTTAATGTTTTAAAATTTAAAAAATGTCAAGCATTAACCACTTCCGCCACTTCATCTGCAGAAATATCCCCATGTGAAGCATCTAAAATACATTCACCATCTTTAATGAGTAAAATTTGAGGAGATTCATGATGTACATGAAAAGTTTCCGCAATATAGGCTGAAATGTCTCGATGGCTAATCAAGTCAAGAAAATAGAGGCTTACATTCTCGGGAATAACGTCCCAATATCTTTCGAAGGTTCTTTTGGCCATCATGCTGATGGAACAACGAGTACTATGCTTAAAAATTAAGCTATAGCCTTGAGCCGCCTTAATGTCGTCGATTTGAGAAATTTGATTTAATTGTATCCAATCCTTCATGACTATCTTCTCCTTCCTTTAGACTCTGGGTAAGAGCTAAAAGCAGGGCATAGACGGTTTGAGCACGATTCTAATACTGCGATGGCGCAGAACACAAATAACAATAGAATAGCTATTTTCTTCATTTTGAAATGATTGTTTTTCGAAACCTAAGTTACAAAAAAGTTATAAGTTGTGCATTTAAAACTGAAAGTTTTGAAACACGGCTATATTTTAACGGGTTATTTCTTAAAGACCTGAGGAATACTCTACCATTTTCAATGCGGTAATGGCAGCCTCATCTCCTTTGTTGCCATGCTTGCCGCCAGCCCTGTCAATAGCTTGTTGCTCATCATTAGTAGTCAATACGCCAAAAATAACAGGCTTGCTGTATTTAACGCCTACGTTGGTGATGCCATGAGCTGCTGCGTCGCAAATAAAGTCGAAGTGTTTAGTGTCGCCTTGGATAACGCAACCGATACAAATTACCGCATCAATATCTTTTCTTTTGTTTAAAAGGATATCGGCAGCACCTGTAAGTTCAAAAGTACCAGGTACGCTTAACGAAAGGATATTGGCCTCTTCAACTTCATGTTTAAGCAGGGTTTCAAAAGCGCCTTGGTAAAGTGCTCCAGTAATGTTTGCATTCCACTCTGCAACTATAATTGCTATTTTGTAGCCTTTGCCCGATGGAATGGTTGTGTGTGAAAAATCTGAAAGGTTTTTAAGGTGTGTTGCCATGAAGCAAAGATAGTTTTTTATTGTTTATTTATGAGAAAGTTAAAAAGTTTGACGCTGGGCCAACGATTGCTTTAACGGTCCTAAAAGGCAATAAAAAAGGCTCCCAAAATTGGAAGCCTTTCATTTATTTTCCGAAGAAATTATTTCGCTTGAGCTGCTGCTCTAGCAATATACGAATCAATCATTTGAGCTTCCGCACTTTCAGGGAATTGCGTTTTGATTTTAGTGTAAGCCTCTTCAGCACCTTTAAAATCCTTCAAATTTTCGTTTACCAAACCTAATTTTTTAAGGAATGTAGGTGAAGTGAATTTGTTTGAAGACTTGTCGATTGCTTTTTTGTAGTAAGTTGACGCTTGTTTGTAATCTTTCAACTCGCTATAAGCATCACCCAAAAGACCAAGTGCCAATGGGTCAATCACTGGACTTCCAGTTGCACTGTATTTGCTCAAAGCATCAACTGCTTTTTTGTACTCGCCTTTACGCAAGTAAATACCGCCTAAATAAAGGTTAGCCAAGTTAGCAGATTTAGTGTTCTCGTATTCTTCTGCAATTTTTTCTAAACCAGGATAGCCACCTTCGCCATTAATTGCTTTGTTGGCCAATGAATCAACACCTACAAATTGCTCAGCTTTGAACATTTGGTTAGAAGCCTCTTCAGCTCTGTTTTTTAAATACACACCTTGATACCAGATGAAAATACCGATTAAAACAATTATCGCTCCAGCAATAAAAGCTAAACTTTTAGTGTTTTCTTGTATAAATGAACCTTTTTTTACTGGTTGTGCTGTTTCTTTCTCTGTTGCAGACATTTTTAGTTTAAAATTAAAGGATTGCAAAAATACATTTTTCATTTAAAGTATCAACTCTTTTTAAATCATTTAATTAGAAAGGGCGTAAATTTCATTCAAAGGAAATATGCGGATGGCGAAGATGCCGTTCTTTAGCATCAAGAAGAGGTTTTGCTTGTCTGCAAGATACTGGCCGTAAAAGTGGATGCTATTTTAAGCAACTTCTTATCGTTAACGCATATAAGGTAGGTTAAAAAAAGGTTAGCGGATTAGAAGTCTGATATGTGTTTAAAATTCGATATAGCTATTTTATAAAGTAGAATGTATAAGCTACAGTAAAAATGGGTAACTTTGACCTCTCTGTTATGTGGCTGAAAAATCTTACCCTTTTAAACTTTAAAAACTACAATTCTGCCGATTTGATTTTTTCAAACTCGGTCACTGCTTTTGTGGGCAATAACGGTGCGGGTAAAACCAATTTGCTTGATGCCATACATTACCTTTGTCTTTGTAAAAGCTATTTTAACCCTATCGATAGCCAACAGATTAAAACAGGGGAGGAGTTGTTTTTGGTGCAGGGCGATTTTGTTCGTGACGAAAAGCCAGAAAAAATTTCATGCGGATTAAAAAAGAACCAAAAGAAATCTTTCAAGCGTAATAAAAAAGAGTACGATAAGCTGGCCGACCATATTGGCTTGTTTCCAGTGGTGATGATTTCGCCCTATGACATTAACCTCATTATGGATGGAAGCGAGGAAAGGCGCAGGTTTGTAGACAATGTGATTTCACAGACGGACAGCAGGTACCTCGACGAACTCATTACCTATAACAAACACCTGCTTAACAGAAATGCCCTGCTTAAACAAGTGGCCGCCACCAGAACCTTAGATGTAGCCCTGCTGCAAATTTTAGATGAGCAACTGATCAACTCTGGAAATATCATTTTTGAGAAACGAAAACAGTTTTTGCACAACTTCATTCCCCTTTTTGATAAGCATTATCAGTTTTTGACCAATGATGCCGAGCAGGTTTCTTTGAGCTATCAATCGCAGTTGAACGAAAAAAGCTTTGAAACCTTATTGGCGCAAGCCATAGAAAAGGACAGGTTGCTGGAACGTACTACCGTAGGGATTCATAAAGACGAACTACAGTTTGAGATTGCTGGCATGCCCATGAAGAAATTTGGGTCGCAAGGTCAGCAAAAATCATTTTTGATTGCTTTGAAGCTGGCTCAATATAGCTACCTGCAAAAATTTAAGGACTTTAAGCCTTTACTATTGCTCGATGATATTTTTGATAAATTAGACCAAAACCGCATACACAAACTAATGGAAATGGTTTCACACCATGATTTTGGACAGATTTTTATTACCGACACCGACAAGCAAAGAGTATCCAAAGTATTTGAGCAAATTGCCATCGATGTCGATTTATTTGAAGTAAGTGAAGGGAGTGTAAATCATGCGTAAACCTAACGATATCACCTTAAAACAAGCCATCGATAAATTGTTGGCCCATTACAAATTGCGTGGCAAGTTCGACGAAACAGGCGTGGTGGCCATGTGGCCCGAAATTATGGGCACTGCCGTAGCCAATAGGACCAAGCAAATTTATATCCACCAACGCAAGCTGTTCGTGAGAATAGAATCATCGGTCGTTAAAAACGAATTGCTGATTGTGAAAAGTGCTATTGTAGACAAGCTCAACGAAAAGGCTGGCTCGCAGGTGATTACCGATATTGTGTTTTTATAGGTTAATCCTTACTACCACCAAATAGTTTTGCTGCTATCCATATAATGAGCGCAACTACTACCACTACCAAAATTACGCCAGTCCACATCCCAGCTTTAAAAATACCTTCAACCAATTCACAGCTACTTAATGTGGTGGCCAGTAAGGCTACGAGAGCAAGGGGCATCAATTTTTTCATATGTTAAGTGTTTTGGTTACTTAACAGTTGATCAGCTAAAAAAGTTTTAGGGAGGAATTAAATATAGATGTATCTCTAGAGTGATTTTTATTAACAAAAGCTCCTGCTAGATTCGTCATTGCAAGGCACGAAGCAATCTTTAAGCGATAGTTAGTCACGTATGAAATTGCTCCGTACATTGCAATGGTCAAAAAGTTTTTATGGTTGTTTTTGGCCAACTTTAATCAGTTCCACTTCAAAAATCAAAGTGCTAAAAGGAGGGATGTCGTTACCCATGCCTCTAGCGCCATAAGCTAATTTGTAAGGGATGAAAAATCTGTATTTGCTACCTTCTTTCATTAACTGAACACCTTCTGTCCAGCCAGGAATAACTTGATTTAAACCAAAAGTTGCAGGTTGGTCACGTTTGTATGAGCTATCAAATTCAGAACCGTTAAGCAAGGTGCCTTTGTAATGTACCGTCACTTCATCAGTAGCTTTAGGTTGTGCGCCTGTACCTGCGGTAAGCACCTCATATTGTAAGCCGCTAGCAGTAGTTTTGATACCAGGTTTAGTTTTGTTTTGCGCCAGGAAAGTTTCACCTTCTTTAATGGCAGTGCCAAATTTCTTTTTAGAGAGGTCTTCAAAAATATTGTTGATGGCATTCTGAGAAGCATGTTCTGTCATTAAAGGGGCAGTTCCTGTAAAAACATCTTTTAACGCTTTGCTAACTAGTTCATAGTTAATGGTTTCCAAACCACTTGATTTTAAATTGTTGCCCATGGCCAAGCCAAATGCATAACTAGCCGAGTCGAGTTTGTTTTTTAAAGCTACAGGCTTAGCAGCAGGTTTGCTGGCTGTTGTTTTGCCTTTAGCAGGAGCGGTTTTGGGTTTTGTCTGTGCAGTGGCGTTAAAAACTGCAGCAGAAGCTAATGCTACTAAAAATATCTTCTTCATTGTTTATGTTAAAAGGCGAAAGATACAATAAAAAATAAGCACCCAAAATGGGTGCTTATGATATTTTTTTACTTTCCAGAGCGAGTAAAACTTTCTGGAATATACTTTATAACTGATTAGAAACGCTCGTCAGCAGTAAAGAAGAAATCGCCTTCAATTTGAGCGTTTTCATCAGAATCAGAACCGTGAACAGCATTTGCATCAATTGATTTAGCATATTTCTGACGGATAGTGCCTTCAGCAGCTTCAGCTGGGTTGGTAGCACCAATCAAATTTCTGAACTCTTCAATGGCGTTATCTTTCTCTAAAATAGCAGCTACAATTGGTCCTGAAGACATAAAGCTAACTAAATCGTTATAGAAAGGACGCTCTTTGTGAACTGCATAAAACTCACCAGCTTTTTCAGCAGAAAGTTGAGTGTATTTTAATGCAATGATTTTGAAACCTGCTTTAGTGATATCATTTATGATTGAACCAATGTGACCGTTAGCAACAGCATCCGGTTTAATCATAGTAAAAGTTCTATTTGTGCTCATTTTTATAATTTTTTGCAAAAGTACAACTATTGCCGTAAATAATTAAGAGAGAGCCTAAGAAAACTTTAAATGGTCATTAGAAAACACTTGTAACAACAATTTGTTCGGTATTTGTCACTCCGAGTTTCGAAGAGTCTACAAGCACGCTGATAACCAAAGGAGATTCTTCGCTACCGAAGAGTCGGTACAGGTAGTGCTCAGAATGACAAAAAATAAAAAGTCCTGTAAACCTAGGTTTGCCAAAACAGCCCCTAAACAATTCCATCAATTTAACAGTTAACCAATAAATCACTAACTTCGCAAGCAATAGATTATGATATCGGTACCAGAACTTAAAAAGCTACTTTCAACGCCTCAGCAAATCGTTATTACAACGCACCATAAACCAGATGGCGATGCAATGGGCTCTTCATTAGGATTATATGCTTATTTAATCCAAAAAGGGCATCACGTGAGCTTGATTACCCCAACAGATTATCCCGAGTTTTTACATTGGATGCCCAACAATTCTGATGTGATTATTTATACCGAGCATGTGCAAAAATCAATTGACTTGGTAAACGAAGCAAAGCTGATTTTCTGCTTGGACTTTAATACGCTGGGACGAATCAACGAATTAGGCGAACACATCAGGAATACCACGGCAGTGAAGATAATGATCGACCATCATTTGGAGCCAGAGGATTTTGATGATTACCGTCATTGGGATATTAATGCCTGTGCAGCGGCACAATTGGTTTATGACTTCATTGTAAATGTGATGGAAGAACCAGAGAAAGTGAACAAAGATGTGGCCACTTGCCTTTACACGGGCATCATGACCGATTCGGGTTCTTTCCGTTTTCCTTCGGCCACTTCAACGGTATATCGCATTGCTGCCGATTTAATTGACTTGGGCGCTGAACATTGGCGTATCCACCAGTTGGTGTATGATAATGTATCTGAAAATAGGTTGAAGTTTTTGGGTTACTGCCTATCTAGCAAATTGGAAATCCTTAGGGAATATAACACTGCCATCATCAGTGCTACCAAAGAAGAATTAGAAAAGTACAACATTGTCACAGGTGATACAGAAGGGATTGTGAACTACGCCTTGTCTATCAACGGAATAAAGCTTGCTGCATTTATCATTGAAAGAAAAGATAGGGTTAAATTATCATTGCGTTCAACGGGCGATTTTCCAGCCAATGAGATTTGCAAGAAATATTTTCAGGGAGGTGGTCACAGAAATGCAGCTGGTGGCGCTTCAGACAAAGGTTTGGAAGAAACAATTGCCGATTTTAAAGCCATATTGCCAGAGTACAAAACACAGCTGTTGCAATAGATGATAAAATAAACAAATAAATATAAAAATAATCAGAAAGCTCGTTAACTTAGCGGGCTTTTAATACGAAGATTAAAATAATATAAAAACCAATAAATGAAGTATTCCAACCCTTGTTGGAATCAATTCACACTAAAGACAATTTAAACAATAAATGAAAAAAAGTTTAGTAATTCTGCTAGCGGCTACAGTGGGTTTAGCAGCTTGTAACACAGAGAAAAAAGGTCCAGGAGGCTTGTTGTACAAAATCCACAAGTCGGGTGGTAAAGACAAAATCAAAGAAGGTGATGTCGTAAAATTGAACTTTATCCAAAAAAACGAGCGAGATTCAGTTTTGGGCAGCACTTACGAAAGTGAGCAAGCGCAAATTTTCCCTGTGGGCAAAAAACAATACGCTGGCGATATGCAAGATGTTTTGACCCTTTTCGGAGAAGGTGATAGCGCAACTTTCAAAATCAATTTGGATACAATGGCTTTCCATAGCAAACAGCCTAAACCAGATATGTTCAAAAACGATAAATACATTGTATTTACTGTTAAAATTGAGAAAGTTTTCAAAAAAGGACCTAACGAAGCTGATTCTACTTTCCAAAAACGTGCTGGCGATTTCTTCCAAGCAGACTACAAAGCTGATATGGATAAAAAGAAAGCTGCTGAACCAGCTAAAATCAAAACTTATATCGACGAAAACAACTTGAAAGTACAAACTTCTCCTAGCGGTTTACAATATGTAATTACTGCTCCTGGAAGTGGTGTAAAAGCAGTTGACGGTGATACTGTTTCTGTAAACTACACTGGTAAATTCACTAAAAAAGGCGAAGACAAAAAATACAAAATCTTTGATACTAGCGATGAGAAATTAGCTAAAGAAGCTAAGGTACACCAACCAGGTAGACCATATGGTCCAACTAAAATGGTTGTAGGTGGTACTGTTCCAGGTTTCACAGAAGCGCTTAAATTAGTAGGTAAAGGTGGCAAAGTAACCGCAATCATCCCTTCTAAATTAGGATACGGTGACCAAGGTGGTGGTCCAATTGGTCCATTTAGCCCATTGGTATTTGAGATTGAAGTTTTAGATGTGATTAAACCAAAAGCAGGTGCTACTGCTCCAGCTCCAGCACCAGTTGCTCCAGCAGCAGGTCACTCTGCTAATGATGGTCACAAACACTAATCAAAATATTGAATAACATAGAAAGCTGTCCTTCGGGGCGGCTTTTTTTATACCCAAGTTTTTCTTCTGTTAACAACAAAACCAACCAATCAGCTATCTTTGTGCCATGTTACTTACCGATACCCATACGCATCAATACTACGAGAAAGATTTAGATAAAAGAGTAGAGCAGATGCAGCGCTGTTTTGATAATGGTGTAAAAAGGCTGTTTTTGCCTAATGTAGACGTGGCTTCTATTGCCATGATTGAGGAGATGGTAAAAACTTATCCCGAAAATTGTTTTGCGATGGCAGGTCTTCACCCTTGCGATGTAAAGGAAGGGTATCAAGAGGTGTTGGCAGAAATTTATAAGAGCATTGCTGGCCGAAAGATTTATGCCATTGGTGAAATCGGTATTGATCTTTACTGGGACAAAACGACATTAGCTATTCAAAAGGACGCTTTTAAACAGCAAATAGAATGGGCTAAACAATTGGATTTGCCGTTTGTGATTCATTGCCGTGAAGCTTTTGATGAAGTTTTTGAAGTGTTGGAGGAGTGCAAACATGATAAGATGCGTGGTATTTTTCACTGTTTTACTGGTGATTTGGCGCAGGCTAACAGAGCCATTGACCTTGGGTTTTATTTAGGCATTGGCGGCGTACTTACCTACAAAAAAGCTGGTTTGGATTTAGTGTTGGCCGATATTCCTATAAAGCATGTGGTACTCGAAACGGACTCTCCATATTTAGCGCCAGTTCCTTTTAGAGGAAAGCCAAACGAGAGTAGCTATTTGGTACATATTGCTCAAAAAGTGGCTGATGTTTACGGAATAAGTATTGAAGAAGTAGCTGAAATTACAACAGAGAATTCTAGGAAGATATTCGGGGTTTAGTCTTTGCGTTCTTCGCGTTGCTCTTTTATATCTTTGTGGTTAACTCTTATTTTTCTTAAAGTTTAAATTTTATCGCAATCCCGTGCATACGGGATGAAGGTTTCGCAAAGTAGCGCAAAGAAGATATTAGGAAAGACGGTGGGTTAATTATGATAATTCTAGTCTTCGCGTTCTTAGCGTAGCTCTTCTATTCTTAGTGGTTAACTCTTGTTTTTCTTTACAACTAAACTTCTAATCCAAAGCTTGTTGAGGCTTCCCCAAAACACCACGAAGTTTTTTATTAATCAACAAAAAGCTAAATTTACTTACCTAACTATGAAATACTATGGAAGTAAACGAGCTATCAAATGTTGTAATCGGTATGGCCATTGATGTGCATTCAGCATTGGGGCCAGGATTGTTGGAGAGTGTTTATCAAGAGTGCCTCTACTTTAAAATTCAAAAAGAAGGTTTCTATGTCGAGAAAGAAAAACCTATACCATTGGTGTTTGAAGGGGTGAATTTGAACTGTGGTTATCGAATTGATATTTTGGTGGAAAACAAATTGGTTTTGGAACTGAAAAGTGTAGAGAAACTTTCAGACTTGCACTTGGCCCAAACACTTACTTATCTTAAATTGGGTAATTTTAAATTAGGGCTACTGATGAATTTCAATTCTTATCTACTGAAAGATGGGTTAAAACGCGTTGTTAATAAGCTTTAATCTTCGCGTTCTTCGCGTCGCTCTTTTATATCTTTGCGGTTAACTCTTATTTTTCTTAAAGTTTAAATTTTACCGCAATTCCGTGCATACGGGATGAAATTTTCGTAATGTAACGCAAAGGAGATATTAGGAAATAGAGTGGGTTAAATATTTAATAATTCTAGTCTTTACGTTCTTCGCGTAACTCTTAATTTCTTCGCGGTTAATATTTTTACCGCAAAGGTTTTCTAAGGTTTCGCAAAGTAGCGCAAAGATGATATTAGGAAAGACGGTGGGTTAATTATTGTAATTCTAGTCTTCGCGTTCTTAGCGCAGCTCTTTTATATCTTTGCGGTTAACTCTTATTTTTCTTAAAGTTTAAATTTTACCGCAATCCCGTGCATACGAGATGAAGTTTTCGCAAAGTGTCGCAAAGGAGATGTTAGGAAAGAGAGTGGGGTGAATATTTAAGAATTCTAGTCTTTGCGTTCTTGGCGTAACTCTTAGTTTCTTCGCGGTTGATAAATTTTTTCGTGCCTCGAAATGACACACTTGCTACTGTTTTGTACTTTATAAGCTCGGTTTTTGATCCAGTTCGCTCGCTTGTGCTTAATAACAGTTACGGATTTCTGCATAAATAACCAATCTGCTTATACATTTCTCAATCTATTGTCCAAATAGTTAATTATTTGATAAATATTTTTTGTGATTTAAAAAGCTGTGCGATTGTTGTTTAATTTGTAAAACAAAACCATAGCTGTACTTTAATGACCAAGATACTTATCATCTACACAGGTGGAACCATTGGAATGGTAAACGATGCCGCAACAGGCGCCTTAATTCCATTCGATTTTGAGCAGATTAAAGATAATGTTCCCGAGCTTGCTCGATTGAACTACCAGCTGTCCGTACATTCCTTTAATCCTATTATAGATTCGTCTAATATGCATCCCAGCCATTGGAATGTTATTGCAGAACTGATTAGGGATAATTACGAAGAATTTGATGGTTTTGTGATTTTACATGGCTCAGATACGATGTCTTTCACGGCATCCGCGCTAAGTTTTATGCTTAAAAACTTGGCTAAGCCAGTCATTTTAACAGGTTCTCAATTGCCTATTGGCGAAATTAGAACTGATGCTAAGGAAAACCTGATTACTGCATTAGAAATTGCCGCGACCAAAGAAAACGGGAAAGCGGTAGTACCAGAAGTATGTATCTATTTTGATAACCAACTATTCCGAGGCAATAGGTCTATTAAATTCAATACAGAGAAATTTGAAGCTTTTCGCTCGCCCAATTATCCGATTTTGGCCGAAGCAGGTGTTCAACTTACGTTTTTTCATAAAGAAATTCTACCCGTTCCTACCGAACCTTTTTACATCCAAACCAAATCCGACGCGAACATTGGCGTGTTGAAAGCTTATCCAGGGATGACCGAGGAAGTAGTAATGGCTGTAACCAAATCAAAGGTGAAGGCCATTGTACTGGAAACTTTTGGCTCGGGCAATACCACCACGGAGGAGTGGTTTATTAATGCTTTAGCGCAAGCAATCAAGGATGGAAAAATTATCGTCGATATCTCACAATGTTTAAGAGGGTCGGTGCAGTTAGGCATGTATGAAACCAGTAGCGAGCTTAAAAAAATGGGTGTGCTGAGTGGTTACGATATGACCTTCGAAACAGCGGTAACCAAGTTGATGTATCTTTTGGGTGCTGATTTAAGTGCCGAAGAAATGAGGCAGCAAATGGAAACTCCTATTGCGGGAGAATTGACCAACTAATTTTTAAAGGATATGTTGGTGTTCTTGATTAAGATTTTGGCCTTTTTTGCTGGGCTTGCGGGCGGTGGCTTTTTATTCGTCTATTTATTTATTGACCGCGGTAAGAAGCAATATAAAAGAAATGGAATCATTTTGTTTGTAGCGGGATTTGTGGTTGTCCTGTTGGTCTCTGTTCTGGAGATGCTTTACGCCCTAAAGTAAAACTTCTGCAATTATGACCATCGTCATTCGGTAAACAAAGCATTAATCTTATTTTTGTTTAGGATTGGCAGGTAAATTGCTCATCCAACTTATACTTATAGAAATGAAGATAGAACAAATTTACACTGGATGTTTGGCCGAGGCGGCCTATTACATTGAGAGCAATGGCGAAGCAGCCATTATTGACCCGCTCCGAGAAGTAGAGCCTTATTTAATAAAAGCATCGCAAAATGGTGCTAAAATAAAGTACATCTTCGAAACCCATTTTCATGCCGATTTTGTGTCAGGTCATGTTGACTTGGCTGAAAAATCAGGAGCTACCATTGTTTATGGGCCAACCGCAACCACCTCTTTCGAGGCACATATTGCTACCGATGGAGAACAGTTTAAAATAGGCGAGTTAACCATTACTGCTTTACATACACCTGGGCACACCTTGGAGTCGACTACTTATTTGTTGACCGATGCACAAGGTAGAAATCATTGCATCTTTACAGGGGATACCCTTTTTATTGGCGATGTGGGTCGACCAGATTTGGCACAAAAAGGCACGCTTACCATGGACGACTTGGCAGGTTTGCTTTACGATTCATTGAATGATAAAATCAAGCCTTTAGCAGATGAGGTAATTGTTTACCCTGGTCACGGTGCTGGGTCTGCTTGTGGTAAAAACATGAGTAAAGAAACCTTTGATACTTTAGGCCACCAAAAGCAGGTAAATTATGCACTAAAAGCAGAAACTAAAGAACAGTTCATTAAAGAAGTGACCGATGGTATTTTACCTCCTCCACAATATTTTGCCAAAAATGCAGCGATGAACAAAGGCGGGTACGAAAGTATCGATGAGGTTTATGAAAAAGGACTTAATCCACTATCACCTCAAGCTTTTGAAGATTTGGCAAACCAAAGCGGTGCATTAATGCTAGACACACGCGACCCACAGATTTTTGCGCAAGCTTTTGTGCCTAATGCCATCAACATTGGCTTAAATGGTCAATTTGCACCTTGGGTAGGCGCATTAATTCCAGATTTAAAGCAAAATATTTTGTTGATTACCGATGAAGGTAAAGCGGAAGAAGCGATTACCCGTTTGGCACGTGTAGGTTACGACAATACCATTGGATATTTGGAAGGCGGTATTCAAGCATGGAAAAATGCAGGAAAACAAACCGACAAAGTGACTTCTATCTCTGCATCAGAATTTGAGCAGGCTTACCAAGAAGACCAAG
>NZ_JAELTX010000129.1 GCF_016429065.1 Pedobacter sp. ASV17 | reverse complement strand
CTTCAATAGGTAGGGCCGTTTGCACCTTGTTGGCGGTTTCGGCAATTAAAGGCTTGATGATGTCAAAATCAAGTTGGTGTTGTGCCAGCAATTGTTGGGCAACACCGTATAGGTAATTAGGGAAATTACAGGCAAATACCGCCGCAAGATGTAATATCTTTCTTTGTTCACTATCTACCTCGTAAATATTTTTGCTGATGAGGGCAGCCAGCGTTTTTAATTGCTGTAGGTTTTGTGCACCGTTGGCTTCCAAACATAATGGCACTTGTGAAAAATCCAAGGTTTTATGTTTTGAAAATGTTTGCAGCGGATAAAATACTCCGTAGTTGGTATGACTGTTTAATACGTTTAGTGCAGCAGCGCCAGAAGTGTGTGCCACCATACCACGATAGTTTTTCAATTGTGCTGCAACATCGGCAATGGCATCATCTTTAACTGAAATTAGAACGATATCACTCTCATCATCGGCAATTTCGGAAATTTGGCTTACTGCCTTTGCTCCAACTTGATTGGCCAATAGCGCCGCATTTTCAAATTGCTGCGACCAAATGCCCAGTATTTCTACATGGGCATGCTGTAAAGCTTTGGCTAAATGTGTAGCTACATTTCCCGAACCTATGATGGAGACTTTCATTAATCAGTTTTCAGTTCTTTTTTCCGTCTGAAAATAGACATCAAGAAACCAATCACCATCACAATGGTACCAATCCAATATAGGTTGATATATGGAAACTCGATGGATTTGAATACCACCCAGTCTTTTGCTTGTTGAGGTTTCTCGAAAATTTGAAGCTCAAATTTATTCTCATCAGGAATGATTTTCGTAAATCTAATCCTTAAACCTAGTTCATCAATTTTACGGGCAAAATCAAAAGTATTATTGCCTTTAATTAAGAACAAAGGTTCTGCATTATAAATTTTACCACTCACGTTCACTTCCAAAGGTAGGCTCACCGCTAAATCTTCTTTCTCGATTTTTAAGTCCCTAACTACAGGTTTGTTGTTCAATGCTTTTACCGTTAACACGCCGCTGCTGGTATGAACCGTATCGCCCACTTTTAAGGTAACAATACGAGGAGCTTTGTAGTTTTCTTCTTCGGTATGTCCTTCATGTTCAGCATGCGCTTCTTTTTTCTGAGCGGCACTGGTAATGTGGGTATAAATATCTCTCAATAGGTAATGTTTCGTGTCTGGCGAAGCAATTAAGCCCATTTTTCCATTTTCTTGGATACTAGGATTAACCGAGAAATCTTCTTTTACTTTACCAGTTTCCTCGTCAATTACCCTGAAATTAAGTTTATAGTAGGTATTTGGCTGGATGGTGGTATCGCTGATATAAGTAACGGTGTATTTGCCCATTTTCTTAGGCTCGTTCTTATATAACATGATGTTCTCCCCTGGTTTCGCTGCTTTTTCGAAATCTTTAACAGGGATAAAATTAGTTTCGTTGATAGAAATCGGTTGGCTAGTTGCCGCGGCAACCAAAGCACCAATCAATAAGATGGCAAAGCCGATGTGGGCAATGGCCGAACCTGCCAATTTATTACCTCTTTTAGTGAAAATGCCCGTTAACAATCTAGCATTGGCTAAAATGGCGAAAATACAGCTAAAGGTTAGGATAATGTACATCAGATTGGTGTAAATACCTGTTGCCCAAACCATCACACCCGTAATGACCATGGCAAATACGACAGAAGAAATTAAACTGCTATAGAACTTACGAGGATCAGTGCGCTTATATTTTAAAAACTGTGAGAAGCCCGAAATCAATGCGATTAATACGGCAAAAGGAGCTTGCCATTGATTATAGAATCTTACGGCATCGGGAATAGGGGCGTAATTAGTACCAAAAGCGGCATTAAATACAGGTACCGAAGTAGCAAAAATGATGTGTATACAAGAAACGGTAACCACCAATGCACCAATGAACATCCAAAATTCACGTGAGTAAGTTTCTTCGTCTTTATGGGTGATAGGTAATTCTTTCCATCTGCGGGCAATAAAAAATACCGAAATACCTAAAAATGCCAAGATGTAAATTACCAACTGCCAGAACATCCCCAAATCGGTGAATGAGTGTACGGAAGTTTCTCCCAAAATACCGCTTCTGGTTAAGAAAGAAGCATATAGTACTAAGATAAAACTCACCAATATCAATGCTATTGCTGTGAAATAGGCATGGCCAGTATTTTTATAGGCGATAATTACGTGTAAACCACCAATTAAAGTTAACCAAGGAATAATAGAAGCATTTTCTACTGGATCCCAAGCCCAGAAGCCACCAAAGTTAAGTGCTTCATAAGCCCAAAATGAACCCATAATAATCCCTGCACCTAAAATCATTACCGCGAATGAAACCCAAGGTAATACTGGTTTAACCCAATCTTTATAACGTTTTTGCCAAAGTGCTGTAATGCCATAAGCAAAAGGTACAATCATGCTGGCAAAGCCTAAGAATAGGGTTGGAGGGTGAATAACCATCCAATAGTTTTGTAATAGTGGATTTAAGCCTTTACCATCAGTAATAAAGGTTAAATAGTTTTTATAGTTCTCAGGATCAGAGAAAATAGGAATGGTGGCTTTCAGATCCATGGCATCTCTTAACAAGATAAAAGGAGACGAGCCCACACGAGCGCCAAAAATTTCTACACCTAAAAGCATCGAGGCTAAAAATACTTGCGAAAGTGCAATGATGGTCATTACTCCATTTTCCCATGATTTAGCTTTCCAAATTAGGATAATACCCAATAAGGATTGCCAAAAAGCCCATAGCCAAAAACTACCTTCTTGTCCTTCCCAAAAAGCGGAGATGATATAATATACAGGCAACTCTTTAGAAGAGTGCGACCATACGTAATAGTATTCGTTGTAGTGGTTTAAGATGAGATAGAATAGCGTAGAGCCAATTCCGATGATGCCAATGGCATTGACCAAAAATCCAATTCTACCTAATTTAGTCCAAGAACTGTCTTCGAGGTTTTTGTTTTTGGTGGCGAAAAAATAGGCGATGGTAGAAAGTAGTGATGCGCCAAACGAAAGTACGATGAAAAATTGGCCTAATTTGCCTGGAAGGAGGTTCTCTCCAATAAACTGTATATCCATTAAGATTTTGATTCTTTTGTCCCCTTTATCTCTTTAACTGTCCCATCCTGGTTTACTTCAACCATGTTATCGTTATATTTTGAAGGACATTTCATTAAAATCTTTGAAGCGTAGAAAGTGTTGTTTTCCATCTTTCCAATCAATACCAATTTCTCTGAACGCTCAAAATCTTGAGGTTTAGAGCCGTTAAGCACCACTTTGTTCACAGTACCTTTTTCATCTTTCATGTAAAAAGCAAAATGGTTGGGGTCTTTAACTGCATCATAGTACATGCCTTTGGTTTTTTCCCAATAGCCCATCACGTGTTCTTCTTTTTGTGATTCGGCAGCTTCATTGAAGTTGGCGTAAGAGTCGGTGTCGGCATTTAAGCTTACTAAAAAGCCTATGCAAATGGCAATGGTGATTAAACCGATGATGGCACTTTTTCTCATCTGTACAAATGGTGTTGGTGTGATTTAAAATACAGTGAGCAAAGATAGGAAAACTATGTAGGCTAGGATATTGTGCTATCCCTTTTCTCTATATCTTGACAATTAGTTGATAAACAAAAAAGCCCCGTAACAGATTAATTACGGGGCTTTGATGTTATTTAGAACCAGTCTATGGCCAAACGCCTAAGTTCATGTATGAAACGGCAATTTTGTCAATTGAATTTACAAAAGCAGCAGTTCTTAACGTTTTAATTTCTGGTTTGTCAATTAAAGTTTGTCTAATCTCACGGTATGAGTGGATCATGGTATCTTCTAAACCAGAATTTACCAACTCTAATTCCGATGCTCCTTTAACGATCATCAAACGGTGCTCAGCAGGAATAGTTTTTCCAGTAAGGCTTTCCAAAGTGTTGATCAAGTTCGCATTTGAGTTTTCTGCATAGCGATTTTCCATACGGCCAAAAGCTACGTGAGAAAGGTTTTTCAACCACTCGAAATAAGAAACGGTTACACCACCAGCGTTGCAATACATATCAGGGATAATGATACCACCCATTTCAGTGAAGATTTCTTCAGCTTCTGGGGTACATGGTCCATTTGCTCCTTCAGCAATTACTTTAGCTTTGATGTTACGGATGTTTTCGGCAGTGATTTGGTTTTCTAAAGCAGCAGGAACCAAGATATCACATGGTTGCTCTAAACCTTCTTTAGAGTTTTTGAAATCTGTAGCGCCTGGGAAACCTAAAAGAGAACCTGTGTTTTTACGGTGAGCAAAAACTTCGTCAATGTTAAGTCCGTTTGCGTTGTAGATAGCGCCTTCAAATTCGCATACCCCTACAATAGTACCTCCAAATTCAGTTAAGAATTTAGCAGAGTGATAACCTACGTTACCTAAACCTTGTACAATGATTTTTTTATCTTCCAAACCAGCAGTAAGACCTAGCTTTTTCATGTCGTCAGCGTGGCTTACACACTCACGAACAGCATAGGCAACACCACGGCCTGTAGCTTCTTTACGTCCACGGATACCGTGTAATGCGATAGGCTTTCCAGTAACACAGCCAAGAGCATCTAAAGAGCCTGGGTTCATGGTCATGTAAGTATCCGCAATCCAGCTCATCTCGCGTTCGCCTGATCCATAGTCAGGAGCAGGAACGTCGATACCAGGACCGATAAAGTTTTTCTTGATTAACTCGGTCGTGTAACGACGAGTAATGGTTTCTAATTCGGCAACCGTATAATTTTTAGGATTAATGCAGATACCACCTTTTGCACCTCCGAATGGTACGTTAACAATGGCACACTTATAGGTCATTAGCGCTGCTAGAGCCATCACCTCATCTTCGTTAACCATATCGCTATAACGAATACCACCCTTGGTAGGGCTCATGTGGTGCGAGTGCTCTACACGCCATGCGTCGATTACTTCAAATCCGTTTCCTCTACGAATTGGAAATTGGAAACGGTATACACTGTTACATGCTTTAATTTGTGCCAATAAACCTTCAGGGTGTGAGGTGAATTTGGCGGCGTCGTCAAAGTTTTTGCAGACATCGCTGAAAAAACTTGTTTCATTTGCTGTACTAGCCATTTTTTTGAATTTTGGTTTTATGCTTTTACGGGTGCAAAATTGCAGTAAAATAAACCATTCTTGCAAGAATATTTTGCTTAGTGTATGGTAAACACTATTGCGTTTCGGTTCAAAAAAACGTGTGTAATGCGTTTAAAATTAGTTTTTGGGGGTTGATTTTTTTTCCAACAATTTCAAACGTTTGTCTAGCGTGAAAAGATAAAAGAGCAGGCCCGCCAAAATAATGACGATACAAATCACTACAATGTAAATTTTTCCATCAGCACGCAGCTTGTCGGCCATCTCAATATCGCTGTTTTGAGCTAGTAAATTAAGCGACGAAAATAGGAGGATAAGTACAGTTAAAATCTTCTTCATTACAAAGTGTTGTGTTTATTTTCTAATGTTTTTATTCTGAAACGTAAAGTGTAGACCCAGTAGCCTATTAAAATCCATCCCAAGCAAGCAGGATAAAAAACCATACGCATGCGGCTATCTAAATCGTAGCTGTTAAAGCCTGGATTGCCACCATTACCTGGGTGAAGTGAGTCTTGTAGGCGAGGCAATACAAAAAGTAATACCACCATCATTGGGAAAGCAAAAATATTATAAATGGCAGCTATTTTGGCTCTTTTCTGCTCTTCATCAATGGCATTTCTCAATACAAAATAAGCAAAGTAAAGTAGTAGGGAAATGGCTGCGAAGTTCTGTTTTGGGTCGAAACTCCAAAATTGGCCCCAAGTGAATTTGGCCCAAACTGCACCTGTAACAATGCCCAGTATCCCAAAAATGACCCCTGCATTGGCACTTTCTACCGCTCTAATATCATCAGCTTCGCTTTGCGTGCTCAAAGATCTTACACTATAAAAAACGGAAATGGTAAAGAGCACCACCATGGCAAACCACATGGGTACGTGGAAGTACAGGTTTCGGATGGTCTCATTTAAGATAGCCATTCTAGGCACACCTAACAATAAACCCGCAATTGCGGTATACACTACTAAAACAGCGGCTAATATTTTCCACCAGGTTTTATACATAAGTTATTTGTAAGTATTTAGTATTTAGATGTTAGTATTTGGATGGTTAGTGGATGATATTCCTAATCATCTTATTCTCAAATTACCAAATCATCATATTGTTAATCTCGCCAAAGGTAAGGAAATAACAATAAAGCAACTGTCATCACCATTACATTTATCAAAGCCAAAAGGCCAATTTCATCCAAACTTACGCTTCGATCCAAGCCATCCATTGCATTTTTTGCAAATTTGATCAGTACAATCAGTACAGGGATAATGATAGGGAAGCTCAAAATAGCCATCAGCATTCCGCCGTTACCTGTTTTTGAAGCAATGGCCGATACCATGGTGAAAATGGTGGAGAAGCTCAAGCTGCCCAGCACGGCTGCCAAAAGGTACATTAAAATGTCAATGTCTTTGTTGGGTTCAAAAACCAAACAGTAAAATGCCAAGGCAATTACCGTTAGGATCATCATTAACAAGCTATTGTAAATGGTTTTAGCAATAATTAATGCTATTGGACTCACTAAGGTATAGGTGTATAATTGCCTGCCCTTACTTTCCTGAAGGAAGCTCTTTGCAATGGCGTTAATAGATGCAAACAGCATAATGATCCAAAAAAGTGCATTCCAAGTAATCTTGTCAATAATTTGGAACGACATGAAACAGACAAAAACGGTTGAAACGACGTAGAGTAACACCCCGTTAAGGGCATATTTGGATCGCCACTCTAAAATGATTTCCTTTTTAATTAAGTGTTTTACCTGTTGAGCTAAATGCATTGTGGCAAAGATAGAAATTAACCCCTAAATCCCCTAAAGGGTACTTTGGTTGAAATGTCATAAATTACTAAGGCGCACTATGGCATTGCTAGTGGCGTTCCTCAACTGTTCTCTACCCTTTAGGGGAGAGATGTCCAAAGGACAGAGAGGGGCTAATGTCCGTGTCCTGCATAAAAACCAATCAAAGCAACGCCTATGCCCAATAGTACGGCTAGCATTTTGCGTTTGTTGATTTTATGGTCGGCACTCGATTCAAATAAAATAGTGGTAGAAATATGAAGGAAAATACCAATCACAATACCCATGATTTTATTGAAATAAGCTTCAATGCCACCCAAACTTCCATTGCTCAAGCTTAAACTTACCCAGTAGCCCAAAGGTGCCATTACCGCAAATAAGATTAAAAGGGAAACAATTGGACCTTTTTTGATATGGTTTTGTAGTAGGATGCTGGCCAAGGCAAATGCCGCTGGAATGTGGTGCAAGGCTATTCCAAAAATGAACTCATTATGATGGTCTTTGGCCAAAGGCATGCCCTCTAAAAAAGCATGCAGACACAAACTGATCATGATCCCGTAAGGAAAAGAATGCTCATGGTGATGCTTATGGATATGTCCGTGCTCTACACCTTCAGAGAATTGTTCAAGGAAAACCTGTAACAAAAAACCAATCAGAATGTAAATGCCAATCTCATGCCCATCGGTACCACTGTAAGCGTCAGGAATAAGGTGCAATACGGTAATAGAAAAAAGGTAGGCACCACTAAAGGATAAAATCAATTTTAGAAGTTGCGATTTATCATTTTTAACCAAAAAAATGGCCAATCCGCCTAAAAAAGCAGAAAAGAACAAAACCGAAAATTTCCAAATTTCCATTACTGAGCAGGTTTTATTTTATGATAGATAAATGTGGTGAGCAAACCAAGGCTTGTTCCCAATAGCATACCGCAAAAAACGTCGACAGGGTAGTGTACGCCTACATATATTTGGGCGAAGCTGATAGAGGCAGCCCATAAAATGCCAATAGGTAAAATAGGCCTCCACTTTCGGTAAAAAACACCAATTAAAAATACAGCGATACCAAAATGGTTGGTGGCGTGCGACGAAGGAAAACTTTTGCCGCTGCCGCAAGGCACTCGATGGATGATTTGATTGGCCAAACGAACTTCATTACAAGGTCGGGTACGGTTTACATTTGGTTTAATGATCCTCGATGAAATCATATCGCCCAAAGCAAATGTTAGCAATACCCCACCAATAATATAAAGGCCTGTTTTTTTATACTGCTTGATACAGAAAATCACAATAAACAAATACAGTGGCGACCAAAAAAAGCGATTGCGCAACAAAGGCATCAACCAGTCGAAAAAGCCATTGCTTAAACCACGGTGTATCTTTAAAAATAACTCGGTATCAAACTGTAAAAGCTCTTGCATCATGCTTTTTTGCAAATAAGAATCAAACGGTCAGATTTCAGTTCATCAAACTCTTCTAAGTGGTAATTGCCGAATTTTTCGATGATCTGCATGCCAGCTTTCTCAAGCATGGTCTCAAAATCGCTCAACAAAAATGCCTGTACACGTTCTTCAAAAGCATAATCTTTTAATCTATGCTCGAAATTAATGTGTTTGATGATTTTTCCATCGGCTACAAATTTGTGCAGGTGAAATTCAATGCCATCAATGGTCTTGATCTCTTGGTTGGTAAGATTCTTGATGATTTTCTGTGTATTGAAATAATCAATCACAAAAGTGCCATCAGCCTTCATACTTTTTCTAAAAGCTTTCAACGCATTTACATGGTCTTTTTCACTTTCAAAATAGCCAAAGCTGGTAAATAGGTTAAGCGCAATGTCAAAATAGTTGATGTACGATAGCTTGCGCATATCGTGTACATAAAAATGCAGGTTCTTTTGCTCAAACTGCTGCGCATATTTTATGTTCTGCTCGGAAAGGTCAATGCCCGTTACGTCGTAACCCTTTTTGTTCAGGTAAATGGCGTGTCGGCCTCTGCCACAAGCAATGTCAATAATTTTGCTATCCACGCTTGGCTTTAAATGGGCCAGTAGATTGTCGATGAGCAATTCCGCCTCCTCGTCATTTCTGTTACCATAAAGAATGTGGTAATATGGGGAATTAAACCAGTACTGAAACCATTTGCGTTGCATTTCTATTCAAATTTAGGACGACAAAGATAGTGTTTGTGCAATAATGTTGCAATAAAATATTGCGCCTTGTTTGCTTTGCACTTCCAAAAATACACTAAACAAAAGCCATTGGCAAGGGCAATCAACTACTTAACTCATAGATTTACTTGAAGTTTATATTTCAAAATCATGATAATTAAGCTAAAGTTAAAGCATTTATTTTTCTTAATTTTGACGAAAAATAGAAGACTTGACTTTAATAAAATCTATCTCAGGCATTAGGGGAACTATCGGCGGCAAGGCTGGCGAAGGTTTAACCCCAATTGATATTGTGAAATTTACAGCTGCTTTTGGTTCATGGGTAATCAGCAAAGCAGAACATAAAAGAATCGTTATTGGACGTGATGCACGTATCTCTGGCGAAATGGTGAATAACTTGGTAGTGGGTACTTTACAGGGATTGGGCATAGAAGTAATTGATTTGGGACTTTCTACAACACCTACGGTGGAAATTGCCGTACCTATGGAAAAAGCAGCAGGAGGGATTATCTTAACGGCTAGCCACAATCCAAAACAATGGAATGCTTTAAAACTTTTAAACGCCAAAGGCGAATTCATTAGTGATGCTGATGGTAAAGAAGTATTGGACATTGCCGAAAATTCGGATTTCAGCTTTGCCGAAGTGGACCATTTGGGACAGGTGATCAAAAATGATACTTACATTCAAAAACATATAGACGCTATTTTGGCGCTTCCTTTGGTAGACGTTGAAGCAATTAGGAATGCAAACTTTAAAGTAGCTATCGATTGTGTTAATTCAACGGGAGGGATTTTTCTTCCACCTTTATTGAAAGCGTTGGGCGTTGATACCGTTTATGAACTTTACTGTGAGCCTAACGGACAGTTTCCTCACAATCCAGAACCACTACCAGAGAATTTAACTGAAATTGCCAAGGTAGTACAACAAAAAAATGCCGATTTAGGTATTGTGGTTGATCCAGATGTAGATAGGTTATGCTTTGTAAATGAAGATGGCTCTATGTTCGGTGAAGAATATACCTTGGTGGCCGTAGCTGATTATGTGCTAAAACATACGCCAGGTAACACGGTTTCAAACTTATCTTCTACCAGAGCATTAAGAGACGTGACCGAAAAAGCAGGCATGGCGTATAACGCGGCGGCTGTTGGTGAGGTAAACGTGGTAAATCAGATGAAGGCAACCAATGCCGTTATCGGTGGCGAAGGAAATGGCGGAATCATCTATCCAGAATCTCACTACGGTAGAGATGCGCTGGTAGGAATTGCACTTTTCTTATCTCATTTGGCTAAATTTGGTAAACCTATTTCTATATTAAGAGCAAGTTATCCAGCTTATCATATCTCAAAAAACAAAATCACCCTTACTCCAGAAATGGACATTGATTTATTGTTGGAGAAAGTGCAGGAGAAATATCAAAAACAACCTCATAGCACAATAGATGGGCTTAAAATAGAGTTTGATAAAGAGTGGGTGCATTTGCGCAGGTCAAACACAGAGCCAATTATACGTATTTACAGCGAGGCCGAAAACGAGACCACAGCGGAGAATTTAGCACAAAAGATCATCTCTGATATTAAAGAAATATTGCAGATCAGCTAGGAAGATGGTTAATTGTTGGAACTGGTGAACTGTTTAACTAGACACTAATACCTAACTACTGGCTACTAATACCTGGCTCCTGAAAAATACTAACTAACACACAAATAAAAATGAAACGAGTTTATTTAGACAATGCAGCTACCACACCCCTTGACCCTGCTGTAGTGGAAGAAATGACCAATGTAATGCAAAATTACTACGGAAATCCTTCTGCCATACATGCGCTGGGCCGTGAGGTGAGAACCTTGGTAGAGAAAGCACGCAAAACAGTAGCTACCTTACTGAATGCGTCGCCGTCAGAAGTTTTCTTTACCTCTGGTGGTACCGAAGCAGACAACACCGCTATTCGTTGTGGAATTGCCGCTTACGGGATCAAACATGCCATTACTTCTACCATTGAACACCATGCGGTAGAGCACACGTTGAACATGTTGCTTAAAGACGGTGTGATAGATAAACTTAGTTTCGTAAATATTGATGAAAAAGGAAATGTAGACTATGCTCATTTAGAGGAACTTTTGCAAAATAACGAACGCAGTTTTGTTTCTTTAATGCATGCCAATAACGAGTTGGGTACTTTAACCGACATGGAAAAAGTAGGCGATTTATGTGAAAAATATAATGCCATTTACCATGCCGATACCGTACAAACGATGGGGCATTACCAACATGATGTACGTAAACTAAAAGCTCATTTTATGGTTTGTGCGGCACATAAGCTACACGGTCCAAAAGGTGTTGGATTTTTATATGTGAACAACAGCATTAAAATTCCGCCAATGATTTACGGAGGTGCGCAAGAGCGTAACATGCGTGGTGGTACCGAAAATGTGTATGGTATTGTGGGTTTGGCCAAAGCTTTAGAAATTGCTTATGCCGAAATGGAGCAGCACCAAAGTCACGTACAAGGCTTAAAGGATTACATGAAGCAACAGTTAATTGCCGAAATTCCAGGGATTTCTTTCAACGGCGAAACAGACGCAGACAAAAGCTTGTACACTGTTTTGAACGTATCTTTCCCAGAAATGGAAATGGCAGATATGTTGTTGTTCAACTTGGATATCAATGGTATTTGCGCCTCTGGAGGCAGTGCCTGTTCATCGGGTTCTAACATAGGTTCGCACGTGCTTAACGGCATCAAAGCTGATCCAAATCGTCCTGCGGTGCGTTTCTCATTTAGTAAATACACCACTAAAGAAGAAATCGACTATACGTTGGAGAAAGTTAAAATGGTGGTAAAACAGAACGCTTTGGCGTAATCAAGATATTCATTGATTTAGAAGAAGAGGGGAAAACTGTAAAGGTTTCCCTTTTTTTGTTCCTATGGATTTTTAAACCTCGTAGGTTTTTAAACGGCGCAGCCCTCAACTTAACCATCAAGTAAATTAACAAACGAAAGTTAAACCTACGAGGTTTGCTGAATAGTTGCAACAAAAAGTATTTTCATAGCAATCAGGTCTATTAATAAAACTGTTCCTTCTTATTTTTTGCGTTTATGTCATCCTGAGCCTCCCCTAATGAACGGGACGGGGTATCGAAGGATTTACGGCAAGACGCTTCGACAAGCTCAGCGTGACAGCATGCTGTAAGCCTATGAGGTTTGTTCAAATATATTGGGAGAAGAATGTTAACGTAAATAATTAACGTGTTTTCGAAGCTTCAGGTCTGCTTTCCAACATCCGTTTTAGTTGACTATTGTGCAGGTGAACAGTTATTATATTAGACTCTACCCATCTTTTGCCTAGCATAATCCCAATTTTATATTTGATTGCGTTTCTCCCTTCCACCAAAACATCATTATCTAATGATAAAATAAGTTGGTGGTTCGGAGCTAATTTACTGTCGAAATAGCTATTCCCACACGTTGAAGTGTGGTTTTTTCTAAATGCTAACCATTTTCCTTTAACCAAAAAAAACTCCTGCACATTTGCTAACGTTGCATCGATACGTTGAATTTCCAAGGAATCTGAAGTGTTATTCTCCAAATATATTCTTGCGAACTTACTTCCATTTTCAGCTACAATTTGAAAATCTTTTGGAAAATAAAGGTTGACGTTCTCTAAAGATTTTTCTCTTTTTGATGAGTTTTCTTCTTCTACCCATAAGCTAAAAGGGCCAAAGTGGCCAGCTTTCGATTTTCGTTTAGCGTACCATTCATTGATGTTTATCTCTTTTTGCTCTAATTTTTTTGATAAGTCATTTTCAATTTTGTCCCAATTTGTTTGGGCAAATGAAGCTATGGGCAAAGTGAAGAGTAAAATAAAAAAAACAAATTTCATAGAAGTAAGTGTCAATTTTTCAGGAATGATGAAAGTAATGATTTCATTCCATAAAAAAATAGGATTTATCTTGCTGTTAAACCTCATAGGTTTTAGAAATCTATGAGGTTTTTAATAAATTTATTGGTTAACCCACTTCGGATTACTCTTTAGCACCTTCCCGTGAATAGGGCAGTTAGCGTCATGTGCACCAGGCAAAAAGCCAATGCTCATTAAAAACTCGCCCACAATCTCTCCACCAGTAAACTTAAAAGTCTTTTTAAACAACTTTACCCATTCTGCTTTGGTTTTGGGATGATGACTTTCCAGCCATTTCTCAAAACTGCCAAACTCCTGTTGCAGTTGTAAAATGGTTTTGGCGTTTTCAATGGCAGCATTAACCTTTAATTTATTGCGAATAATGCCAGGGTCTTGTAATAAACGTTCCCTATCAGCTTCGCTAAAATTGGCTATTTTTTTAATGTCGAAATTGGCATAGGCCTTTCTGAAACCCTCTTCTTTTTTTAAGATGGTTTCCCAACTTAAGCCCGCTTGGTTAATCTCTAAAATTAGCCTTCCAAAAAGCTCATTATCGTCATGAATAGGAAAACCATAATGATGGTCATGGTAGTTAGAATGTAAGGCCCTACGTTCGTCGGGCTGCATACTAGGAATAACGCTGCAATAGCTCATATTTGTTGATAGTTAATCGCTGTTTATAATTATTTCTTTAAAGCCAAAATTTGGTCAATGGTACTAATGATACGTTGCACTTTAGTCTCGTCGTCTTTAGCCGTAGAAATCCAATCAATATAAGCTTTTTGCTTACTAGTTGAAAGTGTATTGAATTTCTCATTAGCTTCTGGGACTTCTTCCAAACAAGCTTTTAATTCTTCGGTAATATTCGTATCAATATCAATGTCGCTAAATAGTACCACCCTCACCACATCCCCAGCTTGTTTATTGATTTGCTTGCGTATTTCTGCTTTCACAGGCAAAAACAAATTGCCATTCCCCATCGATTGCAAAGGGTAGTTCTGAAGCTCATAGTCATCAATAAAACC
>NZ_JAELTX010001017.1 GCF_016429065.1 Pedobacter sp. ASV17 | reverse complement strand
CCCCCCCCCCCCCCCCCCCCCCCCCCCCCCCCCCCCCCCCCCCCCCCCCCCCCCTTTTCAAGCAGAAGACGGCATACGCGATCTTGTAATTCGTCTCGTGGGCTCGGAGATGTGTATAAGAGACAGATATTAAACCTACCCAATGATCTTTTCACGGCCGAGTGGATAATGGCATAGATGGACTTTTCGTCCAAATATTTGATTTCCGTTTTGGTAGGATGCACGTTTACGTCAATCTTAGCAGGATCTATG
>NZ_JAELTX010000128.1 GCF_016429065.1 Pedobacter sp. ASV17 | reverse complement strand
GTATAGCATAAAGGCTATCGTATGGCAACACAGGCAGACAGTTTAGAGAAAATACTTTTTGGAAATGAAGATTGGTTGTTCATTCCAGAAATCATGTTCCGTACCCTCATTATGTATTTGGTGGTATTGGTTAGCTTGAGGATTTTAGGCAAACGGGGTGTTAAGCAGCTTTCTATCTTTGAACTGGTGGTGATTGTTGGCCTTGGCTCTGCCGCTGGGGACCCTATGTTTTATCGGGAAGTGGGGATTTTATCGGCCATAGCGGTTTTTTTAGTGGTGGTGATTGCCTACAAAATCACTTCCTATTTCGTTAACAAAAGCAAGAAAATAGAAATTCTTTTGGAAGGAAGTTGCACCTGTGTGATAGAGCACGGCAGATTTGCGATTGATAATTTTAAAAAAGAAAGCCTTGCACAGGATGAATTCTTTGCTGAACTACGTCAACAAGGCGTTTCGCATCTAGGTCAGTTGCATTTAGCTATTTTAGAGACGTCGGGAAGCATCAGTGTATTTTATTATAAAGATGAGGAGGTAAAATATGGTCTTCCGATATTGCCCGCCTTATTTTGCCATAAAGTAGTAGAAATTAAGCATAAGGATTATTATTCATGTAGTTTTTGTGGTTATACCCACTTGATGGCTCCCGCAAAGCAAGTAAGCTGTAAATGTTGCAATAGGGATAAATGGGTTAAATCGATTAGTATCTTGAGAGTTACTTAAAGGTAGGCCTTCTGACACGTCCTGTAGCTGTCATTCTGCCGCTTCCCAAACGCGTCATTTCGAATGCAGAGAGAAATCTAACATCATGCTATAACTAAGTTGAACTCAGCTAGTGTTATTATTTATCAAATTGTTAGATTTCTCTCCCGAAGTTTCGGGATCGAAATGACGGGGTACGGTTCTCCGAGTCCTTGCAGTAATCAATCGAAATAACTTGAGCATATCACATAATTCAGATAAATCATTAAATTAGATTTACGAACTATTGCTGTTCGAGAGATGAAAAATGCCAGATAAAACCAGATGAAAACCAATTATATTGCCCTGTCGGTACCTATTTTCTTTATTCTTATAGGTATTGAACTAGCCTACACCTTTTACAAAAAGCTAAAATACTACCGATTAAATGATTCCATTGCCAACCTTAGTCAAGGAATTGGCTCGCAGTTGGTGGGGCTTTTCATGAAATCGGTGCTATTTGTGGGTTACATGTATATTTTTGAGCACTGGCGTCTATTTGAAATCCCCAATACCATTTGGACTTGGATTATCCTGTTTATTGGTGTCGATTTCTTTTATTATTGGTTTCATCGAATGAGCCATCAAATTAATGCCTTGTGGGCCGCACATATCGTCCACCACCAATCAGAAGAGTATAACTTAACTGTAGCATTAAGACAATCGTGGTTTCAAGGTTGGTTTTCGTGGGTGTTTTATCTGCCTTTAGCGCTCATAGGCTTTGACCCAATCATGTTTTTAACCTTAAGTTCCTTTAATACACTCTATCAGTTTTGGATTCATACCCGTACCATCAAAAGCATGGGTTTTTTAGAGTACATTCTCAATACGCCATCTCACCACCGCGTGCATCACGGCTCTAATCCTAAATATATTGACAAAAACCATGCGGGTACGCTCATTATTTGGGATATGATGTTTGGTACTTTTCAAAAAGAAGAAGAGGAGGTGTATTACGGTATCACCAAGCCTTTGGCCAGTTGGAACCCAGTTTGGGCAAATGTGCATTATTGGAAAGATTTGATAGAAACGGCGAAGAAATCTGATAGGATTTCAGATAAAATCAGGGTTTTTGTAAAACCTCCAGGATGGTTCCCAGAAAAGTTAGGTGGATTTCAATTCGCTCCAGAAATAGATGTCATCAATTATAGAAAGTTTGATACTCAAGCCTCTATCGTAACGATGATGTATGCCGTTTTGCTGTTTCTATTGGCTTTAGCGCTAGGCTCTTATCAGCTATTTTATTTTGACAAGCTAAGCTTAACGCCCAACATGCTATTGGCTACTTTTACCGTCATCAGTATGCTTACCTGTGGGGCTTTGTTGGAAAAGAAACGATGGTTTGTGCCCATTGAAAGCGTAAGATACCTGCTCGGCTTTTTCATGCTTTACTTTTTTTACAACATTGGCTTCGATATTACCTGGATAGGGAGCTTAACCCTGATTCATTTATTGATGGTTATTTACTTTTTCTTCATCAAATCCAAATACCGAAATGCTTAATAAATATTCTCAATTTAGTTTTGCTTTTGCCATCATCTTTTTTGCCGAGCTGCTAGCTGTTACCAACAACTTAAGTGAATTGAGGTTTATCACCAAACCTTTAATCACCATTTCATTGATGATATTTATTTATTTGACCATCAAGAAAAAAAGCCGTTTTACCAGCAAAGTAAAAATCGGTCTGTTTTTTTCGTTATTGGGCGATGTGTTGTTAATGTTTTCTGGTCATCACCAACTTTATTTTATGCTTGGGCTAAGTGCTTTCCTCATTGCGCACTTGTTTTATATTGCTGCTTTTTATGTTGACCTTAAGAGCAAAGTAGAGAACGAGAAACGTTTTGTTTTGCCTATTTTTATTGTATTTGGTTTCTTTTGTATCTCCTATTATTATTTCCTAAGACCGTACTTGGGCAGTATGAATATTCCAGTATTGGCTTATTGTTTCGTGATTACGCTTATGGGCATCACTGCAGCCTTGAGGTACGGAAAAACGAACTACAAAAGCTTTCTTTGGATTTTGTTAGGAGCAATTTTGTTTATCATTTCAGATGCTACTTTGGCCTATAACAAGTTTGTAGAACGAATGGATATGGGTGATTTTGGGTGATGACGACTTATATGTTGGCCCAGTTTCTCATTTGCATGGGAACTATTGAGCGCAAATACATTAAACCTAACTAGTATTAAGTTAAAAGTCAAAAGTTTACTACGCTGTTTATTAGTGATTTGAAAAAATCAAATACATCTTTATCACGCTAGTTTTCCTTATCCTTATTCAGCACGGTAAATATTTGCACTAACCTTTCTCCATTATCGTCGGTTAAGGTGAGCACATGTTTTCCTGGCGCAGGACTAACGGCCATTTGGTGATAATTTTTAGTGGTACCGATATATTGTTCGTCAATATGCCAATGGATGGTGGCGTTGGCATTTCGATGCGCTGCATTAAAAACTGCCTTTCCTCTATTGCCATCAATTTCCAAAGGAATGTACACCATGGCGTTTGGTTTAGGGTAAATCATTTCCATGGTCGACATATTTTCATTTTGGCAACCTTCCATAAATGGTGGTAACGTTCTGTAATCTGCATTTTTTGCCCTATAGTAGTATTCCATGGTAGGAGGTAATACAAACCAGCCCTTATGTTTCATTTTGCTAATGCTATAACATTGGTTGTTTACTTGATAATTTTCCGTAGCATCTAAATGCACCAGTTTATGATATGGACATAGTGTTGTTTTTTCTCCAACTGGCGGAACCCATTGCACTACTTTTGTTTCACAGGTTTTAGATACCTTGTAGCCACTTTGTTTACACACTACTATTTTTTTGAGCTTACTTTTAGGCATCTCAAACCATTTTGAAGAGGGGAGCAGTCGAAAGATATCAAACATCAGTGGTGCAGCTGCTTCAATGCCCGTAAGTCCAGGCCTGCCTTCGCCATCGGCATTTCCTACCCAAACACAAACCACATATTTTGGCGTAAGTCCAACCGACCAGGCATCTCTAAAGCCAAAACTAGTTCCTGTTTTCCATGCTACTCGTTGCGACGAACTGAATTGCTGCCATAATCCTTCATCGCCTGGTCTCATTACCTCTTCCATGGCATTAAAGGTAGCCCAAATGCTCCCGTGGTCTAGCTGCGAAATTTGCTCAATATTTTCTTCTGTGGGTTTGCTATTCTTGACATAATACGGAGCAGCATAGTCGGCACTATTGTACTTGCCCTGATAGGTATTGTAGTGGTTCAAGGTACGGGCCATCCCTAAATAGGCTTTGCTTAAATCCCACATGGTTACTTCACTACCTCCCAAAATAAGCGACAGGCCGTAATGGTCGGCGGGTTTGTTTAAAGTAGAGAATTGCAACTTCTTTAATTTATCATAAAATCGCTCATACTTATACTGTTGTAGCATTTTAACTGCAGGAATATTTAAGGAACGGCTTAAGGCTCTATCCGCTGGAATAGCACCATCATATCCTAAATCAAAGTTCATTGGCGAGTAACCACCAATTTGCGTAGGCACATCGGGAATGAGGGTTTTTGGCAGTATAAAACCATCGTTAATCATACTGGCGTATAAGATAGGTTTAAGCGTACTGCCAGGACTACGAGGTGCCCTAATCATGTCCACGTGACTTTCCATTTCTTTAAGCTGGGGTAGGTAACAGTTTCCTACATATCCCACAACTTTACCATCGGCCACATTTAAAACTAATGCCGATAGGTTATTGATACCATTGGCACTAAATTTTTGGTGATATTGTGCAATCACTCGGTTAAGTTCCAACTGCAAGTCGTAGTCAATGGTAGAAGTAATTTTGGTACTTGATTCGCCAAGTTGTTTGATTTCATCCTTAAAACGGTTCAGTAAATGCGGTGCGTGTTGTGGCAAAGCCAATGGAGCGGTAGGAATGGGTTCCGCTTTTGAAAGCTGTGCCGTGCTACGGTCAATCACTTTTGCTTCTACCAACTTATCCAACAGGTTATTTCTTTTAATGATGAGTTTGGTTGCATTTTTACCAGGGTGAACCAATGAAGGACTATTGGGCAATACAGCCAAGGTAGCCATTTCACCCCACGATAACTGTTCAGGCGCTCTGCCATAATATCGCCAGCTGGCAGCTTCTAAACCTACAACGTTACTGCCAAAGGGTGCATTGGCCGCATACAATGCTAAAATTTCATCTTTAGAATAGCTCACCTCCAAACGTGTGGCCATCCACATTTCTGCTATTTTTTGTAAGAAACTGCGTTGCTTCTTCCTCGAAAGACGGATCACCTGCATGCTTAAGGTACTTGCACCACTAGCCACACTTTTAGCTTTGATATTTTGAACACTTGCTCTGGCTACTGCGATAAAATCGACCCCAAAATGATGATAGAAACGCTTGTCTTCAAAAGTGATGATACATTTTGTAAATTTCTCGGGCACACTATCTGATACAGGAAATCGCCATTGACCATCTTTAGCAATAGATGCGCTCAATAATTCTCCATTGCTTGCTTCAATTACAAATGAAGTAGGGGTATTAAATAAGGGTTTGGGAAGTGAAAACCAAAAGAAGATAAAGAGTGCCAAAAACAAGGCATCAACATATATTATGGCTTTAATCTCTTTTTTCATTTTGGTTTTAGTGATGACATGTTTAAGCCACGAATACACAGATAATCGTATTTGTGCATCTGTGGCAAAAATAGCGGTAACATTTATTCCTTGTGGTTGATATATACCAAAGGAGACGCTAATATGGAAAGAATTGTTACGATCATTAAATTTTCAGCAGGCTTTGTGCGCTTTATATTCACTAATATTTGGCCTAGGATATGAGTAATAAGTTAAAAGTTGCAAGTTACGGGCTGTAAGTACAATGTTACTTGTCACCCATAACTCACAACCCATAACTCATTTATCTATTTATATACCTCTACCCAAGTACCTGGTGTTGCTGCACTAATGTTATTGTTGTACATGGCTTCACATTGTACCGTAGAAAGATAGAATCTTCCCAGATATGAAGCGTTTAACAATACCCTAAATGTTTTAATCTCATTTTCCCTTAAACTGAAATAGGTAAGTACCCTGTCATCTCTGATGTCCTGATAATCATAACCAGAAGAGGTAAAGGCACCTTCATTATCATGCAAACGGGTGTTGATGATTTCCCATCCCGACGGGAAAATCTGTGTCAATGCCATTTGCTCATACAAACCTTGTCGGCCAGTGTTCTTCACATTTACTTCTGCATAAAAATCCTGTCCTTGTTTCAGTTTCGCTGGATTTAATACCTGTCCTTTCATGGTTTTATAAGTGATTTCCATGGTTAACAAATCAGGATGGTTAGGTAGGAAATCGTTTTGTCCAGTAGCAGGACGACCTTGTACAATTAAGCGAGCAAAAAGTACGCTGTTGCCTTTATTGGTAATGCTGGCATTATTGGTCTTGAAATTAATTGGCGTACTGTTGTAATACTGATTATTGTTGACATTGCCTTTTACACCATCTAGCACGTATTGGAAATTCAACTGTTTGGCTGATTTTTGTTCACCACAGAATTTTGCAATGGCCAACAAACTGTAAGCGGTAGTTTGCGTGCTGTACCATTGGTCTTCACCCAATTTAGCAGCCACTTTGTTGAGTAATTGCAATGCTCTATTGCGTTGTCCCATCAGCGTTAGGGTTTCCATAATCATAGCTTGATCTCTTAAATCAGAGCCATAAGTGCCTCCCAATTGCTGATATGCTTCTACCTGTGTAGGTAAGCCTTTGATTAAACTATTGGCGGCTGCACTTTGACCAGCCATTTGGTAGGCCGCTGCCAGTCGCCATTTAGCGGCATCGGTTAGGTATTCAAAAGCTCTTAACCTATTCATAGCAGCCATTTCTGGTTTCTTGGCCAAAGCCAATACATATAAACGGTAGGCTTGGCTCAAATCTCCACCATAGAAATTATTAGCATTAGGAGTCCAATTGTTGGCTTTACTTTTTTGATAGCGGATTAAACCATCGTACAAGCCCACTGGAAGTGCATAGCCGCTTTCCTGTGCTTCTATGAGGAAATGACCTGCATAATTGGTTCCCCATTCATCGGCCGTACTATTTCCTGGCCAGTAGGCTAAACCGCCATCAGTAGTTTGGAAACCTTTCAGCTTATTAATTCCAGCTTTGATATTACGTTCTACCTGTGCCTTTTTCTGTTCGCTTAGGGCAGATAATTTATCCAAATACAATTGAGGGAAAATACCAGAAGTCGTTTGCTCAACACAACCATGCGGATATTGGATAAGGTAACCTAATCGTTTTTCTAAATTGATAGGAGGGATAGAAGATACTTCCAAAGTACCGCTATTAGTACCTGCAGTACCAATAGCCTCATAGTTGCCGCTCCAAGTTTGGCCAGGTTGTATCACTGCCGAAACTACATTGGTGACTATTGGGTTTGGATTTCTGATATCCAATTCTACATCAGAAACGGTTTTCTCTTTTCCGCTTTGTGCTATGATTCTAATTTTAGCAATACCTGTTCTATTTGGTGCCGTAACATTGAAGTAGGTCAATTGGTCGCCCGCTTTAGCAAAAGTCAAGTTTTGCTGATTGGTCTGGTTAATCTGCAGGTTACTGGTTTGCAAACTCACCGACACGTTTTTAAGGTTGTTATTGGTAGCGAACACGTTTACTGGCAAAGTAAAGCTTTCACCTGGACCAATTACCCTTGGCACAGAAGCTAAAAGCATGATTGGTTTTTTAACCTCTACTGCTTTTTCTGCATGACCGTAAGCACCATCATTGCCCGCTACTACCATCACTTTCACAGAACCAATGTATTGTGGCAAGGTAAATTTATGGGTTTTCTTTTCGCCTTTGCCCAATTGGTAAGGCCCCATAAATTTCACCACTGGTTTAAATCTGTTTGCTTTGGCAGGGTTGATATTTTTATTGATGGCAGCGTCACCACCGATGCTCAATATACGCTCTAAATTTCCGCCCCATGCGCCTAGTACTTGGTCAAAAAGGTCCCAAGTTTTTACGCCCAAGCCTTCTCTGGCATAAAATGAAGCATGTGGGTCAGGCGTTTTAAATCGGGTAAGGTCTAATAAACCTTCATCAACAATAGCGATGGTATAGGTCATGGCCTTTCCTTGTTCCTCACTAACAGATAAACTACTTTCTACTTCTGGACGCAGTTCTTTAGCGATGCTAATTTGAGGTTTCAATATCGTTTCAGGATTTTCGATGGTTAGCGGTATTGCTCCATACATCCTAATTGGCATATCATTAATGGTTTGACTATGTGGCTGCAATAAGGTCACATTGGCAAACACGTTAGGGGTCATGTTTTTTTCTGCTTTGAAAGTGAATTGCGTTTGACCTTTTTTGGTATCTGCCCAATAAGTTTTCACCACTCTGCTGCCATTTTCTATCGAGATTAATGCCCTGCCATTTTCAGGAGAAGGAATGGTAAGGGTAATGTCTTCGCCTACATTATATTTAGCTTTGTTGGCCGTAAACGATAACATTGAAGCTTCGGTAGGGTTGTTGCCTCGTTCACGTTGCGCCCATCCTGGCCAATCGATATACACCTCTCTAGCTGCAAAATGACCTCCGCCATTGGCACCACCTACAATAATCATATATCGGCCCCATTCAGGCTCGTCAACTCTTAAGTTCCATTTGGCCTTTCCACCAACCATTTGCACTTGCTCAACTTTAATGAGTTTGTTGTATTCGTTTTGGGTAAAGTTGGCAAAGCTTTCTTCATTGTTCTGTTCCCACCACCAACGCCATTGAATTTTATAAAGCGCTACCGTAACAGGTTTATTGGCATTGATGAGCACGCCATCTCTATTCACATTCACAATATCCACTTCGTGGCTTTTACCCGTTACCAGCATCCCCGTGAACTTATCGCCCTGTGGTGCTTTAATTCCAAAATAATTATCGTAAACGTGGTAGGGGATACTGAAGTTATCGATACTAAAATTGCCGCCTGGTTCAAATATTTTGGTGGTAATATTGGCCCTTAAAATACCAGGAGCAGCGGTCATATTGTTCAAGTTGGTGTTAACTACAGCCACACCATCATCGTTTAAGGTACCTTCAAAAACGGTTCTTAATTGTGTGTCAAATTGAACAATTGGGTTATCAAAGGAATAGTCCTGGAAGTTTTTAAAGGTGGTTGCGTCTTTGCTTAGGTTGATATCCACCTTTGCCTTTAAGTTCTGTGCAGGCGTACCAAATAGCCACTTTGCAGATAACGTGGCCGCCGAAGCTTTGCCATTGCCCAAATATTTTTTACCACCCAGGTCAAAATTGATTTTGATACGGTTTGGCGTGACGGTTTCTATTTTAATGTTTTTGGTAAAGACAGCGCCACCAGCCTTAAATTTTGCTTGCCAGCTGCCCGTTGGAGCAGTGCTCTCCGTAGCTGTTTTAAAGGTATAAAAGCCATTGATAGGCTTAGCGTTGCTTAGTTTCTTAATTAGCTGTCCTTTTGGATTATAAAGTTCGAATACTACAGGATAATTGTCTGGTAACTTCTGAAGTTTATCTTCCAAGATGAAGGAAAGGTAAAGACTGTCGCCAGGTCGCCATACGCCGCGTTCCCCATAAATAAAGCCTTTGATACCATTTTGAACAATATCGCCACCAACGTCAAACCTTGATAACGGTAAAGAGTTTCCATCATCTAATTTAAGGTAACCACGTTCATTGCCGTTTTTTGCTACTAATAAAAAAGGCTTTCTCTTTAACGAGAAGGTAGCCATTCCATCGCCATCGGTTTTTACGGTCGTCAATACTTGTTTTTGGAAGTCTAGTAACTCAATGCTAACGCCACTCATCGGTTTTGCTGAAAGTAAATCCGTAGCTACTACCAACATACTTTCGTCATTTCCTCGTTTGGCGATTAATCCAATATTTGAGGATAATAAATTCCTGTGTGCCCATCTTTCGCTGGTGTAGTAGGATGGAGAACATGGATTTTCTCGTTCGTTCCAACGATAACCTTTAGGATAATAATTGTTATAGTTGTTCCAAAAATCATCATCTTCATCTATTTTCTGGCCATAATCGTAGCCATCGTAACCATCATATTCACCGTCTCCTTCTTCGGTATCAGCAGCACTTGCTTGCGTACAGCTATACACGCTATAGGCTTGCTTAAACATGATGCTTACGCGATACATCGCACCTGGTTCAGTCTTAATTAGTTTATCTAAATCTAGTGTAAAACGGTTCTTTTTATGTAAGTCTAGAGATTTGTCTTCGTTAAGATGAATGGTTTTTTGCAGAATAGGTTTCGCTACGCGACGCAATTCATTTCCTTCTCTATAGTTGTTGACCTGGAAAAATTGAGGAATATTTTCTTGGTATATTTTGATAATCGTCACATCAACCGCTTTAAGGTTAACGGCTTCAAAAGGAAGTACCAATTTACCAGAATTAGGCAGAATAGTACCAGCGCCTGCAATGGTTACCGCTGGTTTTTTGTTTTCAAAAATAACATTAGCGGTTTTTGCACTTTGTAAATTAGTACCGTTAATGTTGGTGATACTTTGATTAACCACTACATTGTAATTGCCTTCTAAAGCGTCGGGAGCATAGGCTTTAATTTGACTACCATCAATGGTAAATCTCAAATCGCCCAAGCTTGCTATCGCTACCAATCCAGCTAAGTCTTGCGTCACACTAACAGGTTCCGAACATTGGATTAATACAAAATCTTCCTGTTGTTGAACGGCTTTAATGGCCAACACTTTGAAAACATTTAGTGCTGGCACCTGTAGGCTTACTTTCCCGCTATTGTCATTAGCACCTATCACATTACCATCCCATTTTAAAGTAAGACTTTGCTCGCTTTTAGTTTTAGCGATGCTATCAATAGTAAAGGTTGAAATTTGCTTTTGTGGATTATGGTTCCACTTTACTTTTAGTTTTTGGTTGAAATCTACCGTTAATGCTTTCTCAATGCTTTGCGAGTCTTCAGCATCGGCGGTGTTAATTTCACCTGTCAATTTCATTAAGTTGAGCGAGGTATTATTTTGTGACACCAAACCATTTTCCATCAGCGATAGGGCAGGTTTAATGACTTTGAAATCAAATTCAAATTCTTCCAATCCCTTTTCAACAGGCAATACTTTATCCAAGTTTAATGTAGCCTCGTATTTTTGGTCGGGCTTTAAATCTTCCTCTGGTCTAAACTCCAAAGTTTGGGCATCTATCCAGTAGGTTTTACCTTTAATGTTAGGCGAGAAATCAAATAGGTCTTGCTTTACCTCACCCAAATCGGCAATATTGCTTACCGAACTGGCAAGGTGGACACGAATATTGCTCTTTTTTGAAACGATACCAGAAGTATACGCATCAATGTATTTTGCAAATTGTGTGTGGTCCTGTTTTTTGTCTTTTTTAAGGAGGAAATAACCCGCAGTGATGAGGATTAAAACTAGAGCACCAATTAAAATAACTTTAAGATTAGGGCGTTTAGAAGTGTTTTCTTGATTCATAAGAATGTAGTGTGAGTACGTATTGAAATTAACGAAAAAACTGTGAAACTGTTTCGGATCTTGGGAAAAGAGTTGTCAACATACGAAACAGTTTTGAACATATCGCTGTTTGTAGACTTACGAAGTTTCTAAACGGCGAAGCCATTTACGTTAGAACTTAGACTTACGAAGTTTTAGAAACTTCGCAAGTCTTAATAGTTATTGAACACGCCGCCCTTGGGCACCCCTATGGAAGAAGGGAAGTTAGGATGTAGTAATATTAAGGTTCATTGCAAACATTTAGCAACATCGTTTTCATAGCTCGTCATTCCCGTGTAGGCGGGAATCTTAAAGAGATATGCCTGCAAAAAATCAAACAGCTTAAATGAGCCTATCATTGCATTACGATACCCAATCGAGTTGGGCATGACGACGGCGGATCCTATAGACAGAAAACCTATTTAATCATCACTCCAGGCTTATTAAGTACTGGAATTCTAATCAAATTGCTATCCACAATACTTTCGGGAAGGAAAATGAATTTCTTATCGTAAATGGTGTTGCCGATGTAATAGCTCAACCAATATTCATTGGTCAAACCAAAAACTGCGGTATCAATGGCTTCTACACCAGCGTATGCCTGTGCATCAACATCGCCTATAAAATGTCTTAATAATGAGGTTTTAACTTCCTTACCATCTTTTTCGCCATAACCTTTAGAAGTAATCAGCACATTGGTAATGGGTTCTTTCTTTAAATTCACTAAATAAACGGTCCAATTTTTTACTTCTGGAGTTTCGCTCATTAAGGCAACGGCAATAGCAACGTCTTCTACGATATTTTCAGGTAAGTCTTTTTTCATGATGGAGAGTAAGGATAAAAGGCGAACAATTCTATTTAAACAGAAAACATTCCTATTTACGTCATTTCGACGAGGGGAGGCCATCTGCTATTTTCGGCAAGGAGAAATCTAGCAATACGAATATCAGTCGCTAGATTTCTCACATGCGTTCGAAATGACGGTGCGCCAGTGCACTTATTTTTTCTTGGCTACTGCTTTTTTAGCGGGAGCTTTCTTTTTGCTTTCAAAAGCATCAGGTTTTTGAGCTACAATAAGCGCCTTTACATCATCTAATGAAATGCTCGAAAGTTCCTCTGTGGTATATTTTTGCTTGGTAGCAGGGTTATTACCTAGTTTCAGCATATCCTTGCCAAAACGTATAAACGGTCCCCATCTACCATTTTCAATCGCTATTTTATGTTCAGTCCATTGTTGGATGAAACGATTGTTTTCCTTTTCAATTTTCTTGCTGATTAATTCATCAATATCCTTTTGAGAAAGATTATCAAAGTTATAAGCCTTTGGTACATTGATAAACAACTCATTCCATTTAATAAACGGTCCAAAACGTCCTTTACCTTTAGTTACAGGCATATTTTGGTAATGAGCCACAGGTGCATCAGCATCTAACTTCTCACTAATAATCTCAATTGCTCTTTCGTTATCTATGGTTAACGGGTCTACATTTTTAGGAATTGAGATAAAAGCATCACCCCATTTTACATAAGGTCCAAAACGGCCCAATCCTACAGAAACCTCTTTACCTTGATAATCTTCCAGTTGGAAAGGCAACTTGAATAAATCCAACGCCTCTTCGAGTGAAATGGTACCTACAGATTGCATTTTGGTTAAGCTGGCGTAACGTGGTTTGTCCGTATCATCATCGCTAAGCTCACCAATTTGTACCAATGGTCCGTATCTGCCCACTTTGGCATAAACGTTTTTACCACTTACAGGGTCAATTCCCAATAAGCGTTCACCAGTTGCTCTATCAGCCGTTTCAATAGTTGTTTCTACTTCATTATGGAAAGGCTTGTAAAAGGAGTGGAGCATTGCTGTCCATTCTTGTAAACCTTGCGCAATTTCGTCAAACTGTTTTTCAACGTTAGCGGTAAAGTTAAAATCAACAATACCTTTAAAATGCTCTACCAAGAAATCGTTCACTACTTCACCAATATCGGTAGGGAACAGTTTCGACTTCTCAGCTCCTGTAATTTCTGATTTCTTTTGTTTGGTGATGTCGCCATTGCTCAAGGCAAAAGCTAAATATTCTCTCTTTTTACCATCCCTATCTTCCTTCACCACATAACCTCTGTTTTGGATGGTTGAAATGGTTGGTGCATAGGTAGAAGGACGGCCAATGCCGAGCTCTTCTAATTTCTTTACCAAACTAGCCTCCGTATAACGTGCTGGCGGTCTTGAGAAACGCTCAGTCGCCAACATTTCTTTTAATGAAAGTTCCTGACCTTTGGTTAATGCGGGAAGCATGTTGCTTTCGTTCTCATCGTCCTCATCATCGGTCGATTCCAAGTATACTTTTAAGAAACCATCGAATTTCAACACTTCACCCTCTGCCCCAAAAACTTCGTTACGAGTACTTACACCAATATCAACGGTTGTTTTCTCAAAAATAGCCTCACTCATTTGCGAAGCAATGGCACGCTTCCAAATCAGTTCATACAAACGTCTTTCCGAAGCATCGCCGTTGGTAGTATGTTGGTCGAAATAAGTAGGGCGGATGGCCTCGTGAGCCTCTTGTGCACCTGCAGATTTCGTTTTATAAACTCTTGGTTGGTGGTATTGGTTACCGTAAGCCGATTTAATTTCAGCAGCAGCAGCAGCAATGGCAGTTTCCGATAAGTTTACCGAGTCGGTACGCATATAGGTGATTTTACCATTTTCGTAAAGCCTTTGCGCAATCTGCATCGTACGGGCAACCGAAAATCCCAGTTTTCTGGAAGCTTCCTGTTGTAAGGTAGAAGTGGTAAAAGGAGCTGCTGGATTACGTTTAGCTGGCTTAACCTCTAAATTATTTACTCTGAAATTAGCGTTGACACAATCCTGAAGGAATTTTTCAGCGTCTTCGGCCTTTTCAAATCGCTGTGGCAACTCTGCCTTTACAATTTCCTTTCCTTTACC
>NZ_JAELTX010001016.1 GCF_016429065.1 Pedobacter sp. ASV17 | reverse complement strand
AGGCTTGAGCAACCAAAGCAGACAGATAGAATATTACCGTCCGAGATATAACCTAGGCGTTAAGTTTGATTTTTAATTGTTTTTAATGATGAACGTTAGCAGTAAAAAGAACCAATTGCTTAAAGCCTGTCTCTTATACACATCTCCGAGCCCACGAGACGAATTACAAGATCGCGTATGCCGTCTTCTGCTTGAAAAGGGGGGGGGGGGGGGGGGGGGGGGGGGGGGGGGGGGGGGGGGGGGGGGGGGGGG
>NZ_JAELTX010000127.1 GCF_016429065.1 Pedobacter sp. ASV17 | reverse complement strand
CGACAGGGTTTTGGGCGGCGGTTTAGTGCCTGGCTCGGTAACGTTAATTGGTGGAGAACCTGGCATTGGCAAGTCAACCCTAATGCTTCAATTAGCTTTAAATATTAACCAAAAACGTGTTTTATACGTTTCGGGAGAAGAAAGCGAGCAGCAGATCAAAATGCGTGCGGAGCGCATTACCAAAACACCAAAAGCCAATTGCTTTATTCTCACGGAAACCTCAACCCAAAATATTTTCAAGCAACTGGAGCAACTAGAGCCTGAAATTTTAGTGGTCGACTCGATACAGACCCTACATTCGGCCCATATCGAATCAACGCCAGGCAGTGTTTCCCAAGTACGAGAGTGTACGGCAGAACTATTGAGATTTGCGAAAGAAACTGCTACCCCTGTTTTCCTGATTGGACATATCACTAAAGACGGGGCCATTGCGGGACCGAAGATATTGGAACACATGGTAGACACCGTTTTGCAGTTTGAAGGCGACAGACATCATGTTTACCGCATTCTGCGCTCCATTAAAAACCGTTTTGGAGCCGCTGCCGAATTAGGTATTTATGCCATGCATGGCAACGGCTTAAGAGAAGTTTCCAACCCATCAGAAGTATTGCTCTCACAACGCGATGAAGAACTGAGCGGCATTACCATTGGTGCTACCATTGAAGGAGCCAGACCTATGGTCATTGAAACACAAGCGCTGGTAAGTACTTCTGCTTATGGCACTCCACAACGCTCTGCAACAGGATTCGACACCAAGCGCATGAACATGCTGTTAGCGGTATTGGAAAAAAGATGTGGATTTCGATTAAGCGCCAAAGATGTTTTCTTAAATATCGCAGGCGGTATCAAAGTTGAGGACCCTGCGATTGACCTTTCTATCATTGCCGCCATCATCTCCTCTCATGAGGACATTTCTATCTCATCAAAGATTTGCTTTGCTGCTGAGGTAGGGCTTTCTGGAGAGATAAGAGCGGTCAATAGAATTGAGCAACGTATCTCAGAAGCGGAGAAATTAGGCTTTGAAAAAATATTTATCTCCAGTTATAACTTGAAGGGTTTTAACAAGGATAAGTTTAAAATTGAGCTGGTTACCGTTTCTAAAATTGAGGAGGTTTTCTCTGCTTTATTCGGTTAACTGGAAAAATATTTTATCCATTTGTACTATGCCTACTTTTTTAGCGTTTTTAGAGCAGCAGAAAATCTAAGTTTGATCGCGGATAGTTATTTAGAAAGATTTTAAATATCTTTGCTCCTCAATCCTAACTAGATATTAAAACAAATAGTAATGAAAAAATTAATTTTAAGCTTAGTTTTTTGTGCTTTAGCAAGTGTTGGTTTTGCGCAAGATAACGTAGAAGGCCAATCATTTGGTGAAGGTGTTAAAAAAGGCAATATCATTGCTGCTACAGACGTAAATGCCAAGTTAGGCAAAGACGCTAAAGCAGACATGAAAGTAGAAGGTGAAGTAGTAACTGTTTGTAAGAAAAAAGGCTGCTTCATGACCGTTAAAATTTCGGATAACGAAACCATGTTTGTTAAATTTAAAGACTACGGTTTTTTCATGCCAAAAGATATGCCTGCCGGTACTAAAGTAGTGATTGACGGCTTCGCTCAAAGAAAAGAAACCTCGGTAGAAGATTTAAAGCACTATGCTGAAGATGCTAAAAAATCTCCTGAAGAAATAGCAAAAATTACCCAGCCTAAAAAAGAAATCGTTTTTGAAGCGAAAGGCGCAGTAATTTTAAAGTAATTAGAAAGGTTCTCCTTTTTAATATTGATTGATTGAAGAGCCCCGCACATGCGGGGCTTATTTTTTGCCCCAACACATTTGTAATATTTTTAACAAACAAAGATTTAATTATTAATTTTTTTTAATTATTGATTTTTTGCGCTATCTTCACTCTATTAACAAATGAAACCTAATTAAATGATGAAACTGAACAGAACCACTTTTCTGCTTGCTGCCCTTTCTATATTTGGCGCAAAAACCTATGCCCAACAGCTTAACAAGGAGCAAAACCAAGCTTTGCTGAACGCAAGTCAAGGCGCTATTGTTAAGCTGGATGGCTTTTTAACCGAGAAAACCGCTCAAATTCCTTTTCAAAAGTTTCCCACTCCAGGGCCTCAATACATCATCTCCGACGATCCCGAATATATCCGTGTACCCGAAGCTATCGCATTAAAAGAAAGTGTAGTACCAGGTTCAGTTCGTTTCTATTTATATAATGTGAACGGCGTAGTAGAACCTCAAAAAATAGATAGGAAAATCATTGCCATGATTAAAAATACAGGCAAGGCTCCTATGCGCATTAAAATGTTGAAATATGTAACCCAAAAACCAAGTACCAATTATTTCAAATTGGGTAAAGAGGGCTTAGCTTCTTTCTTTGCAGCACAACCTAGCGAAGAGGTACGTATTGTAAAACCAGGCGACGCGGTTCCCATTGATGATAAATTAGAGCAATATATAGTCAAATACGACGAGCTTGTTCATGGTTTCTATGAATTTGTGATCGATCAGCCTGCAGAAATTACCGTATTGCAAACCGACCTTAAAACCAGTGGCAAAGATGCCCTAAAACGCATTACCAATGTTTTGCCCCCTAAAACCAAGAGTGGTGCGGGAAGAGGATTATATGGCGTGAGCAATTACCACGTAAATAACACCACGGTAATTGACACTAAAAATGGTACATCTGCTTTAGTGGTTGCCGATGGCGTAAATGACCCTTGGATTATTGGACGCGAAGGAACTACTGGCCAACAAGCTAAACTTGCTGGGAACTATGGCGTGATGTACGATATCGAATTAAAATGGAAAAGTACCGATGGCAAAGGACTGGCTTTAATTACCTGGAATTCCCGCTCGGCAGACAACAAATGGTGTAGCGGAATGGCTGCCGCCATGAAAGTAAGCGAAGGCAAGTTTAAAGAGGGCATTATCCAATTGCCGAAAGATGAATTGGTAACTAAATCTGCTCCAGAAGCCGTATTGATCCAGGTCTTTAAACCTTCGGGCAAAGGAGAAGAGCAAACCATTAAATTAACGTATTCGCCTCCAGGAGCATCTTGCCTACCAACGCCATTAATTTTAGTTCCTGTTGACTTAAAACCATAATGATGAGATCCATTCAACTCATCATCATTCTATTTTTCTTGGGCGTATCTTCATTGTATGCCCAAGAGACTTTAACCATTTCCTCTCCAAAAAACCTTAAGCAAACGGACTCTGTTCTAGTGTTTAAACCTAAGCAAATGTCGGGCAAAACAGCTTTGGTGTATTTGCTACATGGGCACAGCGCCAATTACAAAAGCTGGAGCAAGCTGGCCAACCTTCAAGCCTTGGCAGATCAATACAACTTCATTATTGTATGTCCAGATGGTTTGAAAAAAAGCTGGTACCTCAATTCTCCAAATCCCGATAGCACCCAATATGAAAGCTTTTTTTTGGATGAATTGATGCCAACCATTAACAAAAAATATCCAGTAGATACTCAACGTGTTTTTATTACAGGAGCCAGCATGGGTGGCTTTGGCGCCATGTGGATGATGACCAAATATCCGCAACTGTTTGCTGGAGCAGGCAGTACTTCGGGCGTGTTAAACCTCCGTTATTCTGCCTTCAGGAAAACAACCATCGCCTATCTTTTGGGCACCTATGATGACCAGAACCTACTTTACGACGAGTATTCGCCCGTCAATAAACTAGTAGCATTACAAGGGCAAAACAAGGCACTTATTTTTGATACGGGTACCGAAGACTATCTTTACATTACCAGTAAGCAGTTTAGGCAAAAATGCGATGAGCTTAAAATAAAAGCCACTTACATTGCGCAGCCAGGCGGTCACACTGGCGGCTATTGGAGCAAAACCATCCTTAAACATTTTGAGTTCTTTGCCGAACATCTCAAAAACTAACCAGATGAAAAATCTATTTACAGCGTTATTATTCAGCTTTTTAGTTTATAACGCCAATGCTCAACAAAGTGGTATTCCTTTAATTCCACAACCCTCGCAATTAACCCTGGGCAAATCTTCCTTAAAAATCAGTGGACAAACCACCATTGTACTGCCCAAGGAGAAAGCACATCAGACCTTAGTCAATCATTTTCGCGAGCAACTTTCAGCCATTTTAAACACCAATATCAAAACCAATACTCCGCTAAGCAAAAACAGCATTTCGTTTGTGATCAAAAAGAACCTATCAAAAGAGGCCTATCAACTTGATGTTACTAAAAACAATGTGGTGATTAGCGCATCAGAACCTGCTGGATGGTTTTACGGATGGCAGACCTTCATGCAAATGCTCCGATTAAAACTAGAAAAAGGAAAAGAAGCCTTTTTAACAGAAGTAAGCATTAAGGACGAACCCAAATTTGGCTGGCGAGGCTTAATGATTGATGTGAGCAGGCATTTTTTTGGCAAAGAGGTGTTAAAAAGATATATCGACCAAATGGCGAAATACAAGTTCAATGTACTTCACCTTCACCTTACTGATAACCAAGGATGGCGATTGGAAATTAAGCAGTTGCCCAAATTAACAAGTGTAGGTGCTTGGCGAGTTCCACGCACTGGCTATTGGAGCGGCATGCCTGCTCCAGAACCAGAAGAAAAAGCGACCTATGGCGGCTATTATTCTCAAGAAGACATTAAAGATTTGGTGGCTTATGCGAAACAACGCTTTATAGATATCGTTCCAGAGATCGATTTACCAGGACATAGCTTGGCTTTTGTAGCTTCCTATCCCGAAATCTCCTGCACCAAAACACCACAACAGGTACTTGCCGGCGATCCTTGGAATGCCAAAAGAACCAATGTGGTATGTGTAGGCAACGACTCCACCTACGCCAAAATTGATCAGATCATTACCGAAATTGCAGAAATTTTCCCTTCTAAATACATTCATATTGGTGGTGACGAAGTGACCAGAAATTACTGGAGCAATTGCCCTGTTTGCCAAAATCGCATTACCATAGAGGGCTTGAAAAATGTAGATGAATTGCAAAGTTACTTCGTTAACCGAGTGGCCAAAATGGTTATTGCAAAGGGAAAAACTCCCATTGGCTGGTATGAAACATTAGAAAAGGGATTAGACAGTAATATTGTACAAATGAGCTGGAAAGATGAGAAAGGTGCGGTTAAATCTTCCAATGAGGGTAAAAAAGTAATTCTAACACCTGCTTTCTTGACCTATTTGGATTTCTACCAAGGCGATCCATATCTAGAAAACGCACCTTTCACGGTAAACAGACTTAGCAATAGCTATAAATTTAATCCACTACCCGCTGGCATTAATGTTAAAAATGTATTAGGCGGACAGGGAAGTTTATGGACCGAACAAGTGCCAAATGAGCGTAAGCTACAATTTATGACTTGGCCCAGAGGTCTCACCTTATCTGAAAACTTATGGTCAACCGCACCTAAATTAAACTGGCCCGATTTCTTTAACCGAATTGAAGCACACCTGCCATTGCTAACCGCCGACAGCACCAATTATAGTGGCTATTTTTATGACGCCATCATCAGTGCCAAAAAAGGGCAAAACGACGAAGTGGTGCTAAATATAGACACAGAAATCCCAGGATTAGCCGTTTACTATTCTTTTGACGATACCGATCCAGATCAATTTTACCCAAAATATAACGGACAGGCGCTAGCCATTCCAAAAGGGGCAAAAAACATCAGAGTGGTCAGCTACAAAGATGCGGTACAAAAAAGCAGGATTGTACGCTTACCGATTGCAGAATTGAAGAAAAGGGCAAAACTTTAAACTAGCCCAAGCAGGCGGTTTCTCACCAGCAAACAAGCACCGATAACGCCTGCTTTTTCTCCAAGTTTGGACATTTTCAACTGCGTATCATTATTCACCAAGCTAAGGGAATACTTATTCAATGCGCTTTTAATAGGTAAACGAATGTATTCCCCGGTGGCTGCTAGGCTTCCACCCAAAATCACCATTTCGGGGTTGAAGATATTAATCAAAACCGCAATACCTTTACCTAACTTTTCTCCCACTTCGGCAACCAGTTCAATGGCCAATACGTCGTCGTTAATGGCGGCTTCAATAATATCGTTTAATTTAATCTCCTCTACTGGCATGCCCGACAAAACAGAAGTAGAACCTTCGGCTAGCTTTTCTTTAAACTTCCTCACCAAAGCCCATCCTGAAACCTCTGTTTCTAAACAGCCTTTTTTACCGCAGCTACACAGAATTTCATTGTTAAAGAAAGGAATGTGTCCAAACTCACCGGCAAAACCAGATTTACCATAATAAAGCTGACTATTGATCATAATCCCGATACCCATCCCGTAATCCATGTTCAGGAAAAGCACGTTCTCTTCTTCATGTACTGCTCCAGCAGAAAACTCTCCAAAAGCCATGGCCCTCGAGTCGTTTTCCAAAAAGATTCTAAGGCCAATATTTCTTTCGATAACCTTGCTCAATGGTTCTTCGTTGAAGTGGAAAAAACTATAGCTGTAACCCGTAGAATAGTTAATCCTACCAGATAAATTGAGGCCAGCACCTAATATTTTTTCTCTTTTTACAGGCGCCTCTTTTACAAAATTATTAATAAGCTCACAAAGCTGATTTAAGGATTCTTCGCTGTTATTTAGACTATAAGGGATATTCTCCTTAACGTGCACCAAATTCTTTTGCAAATCGGTTAACCCGATGTTGATATGTGACTTTTTAACATCGACTCCCAAAAAGTAGCCAGATTCCATCACTAGACCATAGATATTAGGCTTTCTACCTCCTCGCGATTGTAGTTTGCCAAAATCTTTCACCAATCCTTCAGCAATTAAATCGTTCAAAACATTGTTGATTTTAGGAGTACTCAAACCTAGTTTCCCACACAAATCAGCAATGGTTGAATTACCATTTTTACTGAAATAAGCCACTATTGCCTTCTTGATGGTCACATTTTTATAGGCTACACCTGAAATGTTCTCATCACTGAGTTCGTTAAAGAAAGTCATTTTTATTAATAAATTTTAAAAATCAAAATTAGAATAATATCTCACTAAACCTAATAAATAGACTGTTTTTATTAGAATTTCGACAATCATGAAATTAAAAAATTAAAAAAATAATGTTACACTTATTAATTTTTTTAAAAAAGTATTTATATTTACCCTTCAACCAGCAAAGGCCTACATGAACAGACTAACCTCAATTGCAACCGCATTGGCATTAACTGCTTCGATATGTGCGTGCAGTAAGTCAAGATCAGGAGATTACCACCCAAAACAGGAGGTAATTCCTGTAGATTCTACGGCATTAACCGTTTTACCCGCAGACTGGAAAAAAGCGGTTCATTTAATGAAGGACTTCCCTACAGGCGTTCAGGTTTATCTCAACAAAAAAGCCATTAACAGTAAAACCACTTTATTATATGCGGTGGTTTTTGATCCAAAACTGGTTGAATTAAAGCCAATCGTTTCTGCCACCAACAAAAAGGTGAGCGATTTTTACCAAGAAGAAATTGGGAGAAAATTTGCCTGCATCAATGGCGGTTTCTTTGGCACTAATGCCTCTTACAGCTTAAGTATGTTTAATGGAGTAGTAAGTGCCATCAACATTAAATCGTTAACCAGAACCTACAATAGTGCTAATGCAACCTATTATCCTACTCGTGCCGCATTTGGTTTAACCAGTAACAATACCGCAGAAGTGGCTTGGGTTTATCATGTGGGTGCAGGAAATGGTACTATTTATAGCTATCCAACGCCTTCTCCAAACCTCCTTAATACCGCACCTCAAGCCGTACCTAGTGCAAGTTTCCCTGCTGGAGGAAGTATTTGGAACGTGAATAGCGCCATCGGAGGCTCTCCAATGCTCATCAAGAACGGGAACATCAACATTACCGATGAAGAGGAACTCATCGTGATCGACAACAACTCGTCAAGAGCTAGATCTGCCATAGGTTACACCGCCAATAATAAGGTCATTCTCTTCGCTGCAGAAGGAAACAACTCCAACGGGGCAGCAGGCCTCACTCTCGCAGAGGTTGCTCAAGCCATGAAAGATATGGGCTGCGTTGGCGCGGTTAATTTAGACGGTGGTGGTTCAACAGCACTTTACGTCAACGGCGTACATACCGTAAAACCTTCTGACGCAGCAGGCGAAAGACCAGTAGTTACGGCGCTCATCCTTAAAAGCAAATAACCAAGTATGAATATAAAATTTACCAAATTCTTTGTTTTCGGTCTTTTGCTAAGCTGTTATTCAGCTTTTGCACAAGTAAACCATCAAACAGACGTATTAATTATTGGAGGCGGTGCCAGCGGCACAACGGCTGCCATCCAATCAGCCCGCATGGGGGTGAAAGTATTGGTAGTAGAAGAAACCGAGTGGCTGGGAGGCATGCTTACTTCAGCTGGGGTTTCGGCTATTGATGGGAACCACAACATGCCTTCGGGCCTATGGGGCGAGTTTAGACAACACCTATATGATTATTATGGCGGTCCTAAAGCCGTAGAAACTGGATGGGTAAGCAACACCCTCTTTGAGCCTTCTTTTGGCAATATCACGTTAAAAAAGATGGCCCAACACGAAAACCTAAGCATTTGGTATAAAAGTAGTTTAAGCAACATTGCCAAAAACGGCAAACTTTGGTTAGCCGAAATCAACCATAAAGGCAAAAAACAAACGGTAGAAGCAAAAGTGGTGATTGACGCCACAGAACTTGGCGACGTAATGGCCAAATTGAAAGTTCCTTACCGTGTTGGGATGGACAGTCGTTACGATACAGGAGAAAGTTTTGCGCCAGAAAAAGCCAACAACATTATCCAAGATTTAACCTACGTGGTGATCTTAAAAGATTTTGGAGCCAATGCCAATAAAACCATCAAAAAACCTGAGGGCTACGATCCAAAGGAATTTGATTGCTGCTGCGATGTTCAAGATCCTGCTTCCCATGATAATACCCCAAAAATTGACTGCAGCCAAATGATTACCTACGGCAAGTTGCCCAATGGCAAATACATGATCAATTGGCCAAAATGTGGTAACGACATTTATTTGAATATTATTGAAATGAACGAAGCAGAGCGCAAAGAGGCTTTGAAAAAAGCCAAACTGCACAGCTTGCGCTTCATCTATCATTTACAAACCAAATTAGGTTTCAAAAATTTAGGCATTGCCGATGATGAGTTTCCAACGGCAGATCGTTTGCCAATGATTGCTTACCACAGAGAATCTCGTCGCTTAAATGGTCAAGTAACCTTAACCTTAAACGATATTACCTCTCCTTACACTCAGAAAACAGCATTATACAGAACAGGTGTTGCCGTTGGCGATTATACCATCGATCACCACCACCTTAAAAATCCAGATGCGCCACAAATTGATTTTGTTAAAATTAAAGTTCCTTCATACAACATTCCCTTGGGTGCTTTGGTTCCCAAAACAGGAGAAGGCTTAATTGTAGCAGAGAAAAGCATTAGCGTAACCAATATTGTAGCTGGGGCTAGCCGCTTACAACCTGTGGTACTAGGCATTGGTCAGGCTGCAGGAGCATTAGCCGCTACGGCAGTACTTAGCAACACCGATCCCGCAAACATTAACATCAGAGCGGTTCAAAATGCTTTGTTAGAAAGCAAAGCCTATTTAATGCCTTTCATTGATGTAAAACCGAATGATCCTTCTTTCAAAGTCATCCAAAAAATTGGGGCAACAGGCATTTTAAAAGGCACAGGACTTTCCTACAAATGGGCCAACCAAACTTGGTTTTATCCTGAGCTTCCGGTAAGTGAGTGGGACTTGGTTAATGGTCTAAAAGCTTTTTATCCTGCTTTTGACGAAGTACATCCTTCGGGAAATTTAAGCACTGCCGATTACTTGGCAAAAGTGGTGAAAGCCATCAGCAAAAAAGAAGTAAAGACGGATCAAATCCTGACCTATTTAAAACAACAAGGCTTTAACGGCTTAACCGCCGAAAGTACCTTAACCAGAAGAATGGTGGCTCACGTGCTAGACCAGTTTCTAAATCCCTTCAACGCGGAAATAGACTTCAACGGAAAAACAAAACAAGCAACTAACAACCTAACAAATTAATAATTAACCATGAAGAAACGATTTTCAGTAAGAAAAGAAGGCTTTCTCGCCCTATTAGCAATACTGCTATTCACTTTCACTAATTCCGTAATGGCCCAAACAAAGGTGAGCGGAACGGTAAATGATGATCAGGGAGAAATTCTTACGGGGGTGAGTGTTTTGGTAAAAGGAACCAAAATAAGTACTACCACTAACCAAGATGGTAAATTCCAAATTACCCTACCCGCAGGTTCAACCACTTTGGTCTTTAGCTATTTGGGCTATGAAACTAAAGAAGCCCTTGCTACGGGAGGAGAACTTAAAATTAACCTTAAATCTACGGTGTCAACACTTAACGACGTAGTGGTAATTGGCTACGGCACTTCCTCTAAAAAAGACCTGACAGGATCAGTAGGCACGGTGAATATTTCCGACTTACAAAAAGCTCCCGTTAAATCATTTGACGAAGCATTGGCTGGTCGTGTAGCAGGTGTACAGGTAACTTCAAGTGAAGGGCAACCAGGTTCGGCCATTAACATTACCATTCGTGGTAACAACTCCGTAACGCAAAACAACTATCCGTTGGTGGTTATTGACGGGATTATCTTCGAAGACCCAAACAACCTTTCTGTTAACCCTTTAAATACCATTGATCCAAACGACATTGAATCGATCACGATTTTAAAGGATGCTTCATCAACCGCCATTTATGGTGCCAGAGGTTCCAATGGAGTGGTAATGGTAACTACAAAAAGAGGTAAAGAAGGTACGCCAACCATTAGTTACAATGGCTATTATGGACTTCAAGAAAACAGAAAAAGGGTAGAAACACTTTCTCCTTACGAGTTTGTAAAACTTCAAAACGAGATTGACCCAGTAAGAACTAAAAACTTATACTTTGTTAACAATATGACCCTTGAAAACTATAGAGGTTTGAAGGGCATTAATTGGGAAGATGAAGTAACCCGTGTTGCACCTATGCAAAACCATTATTTGAACTTAATGGGCGGAAATAAAAAGACAAAATACAGCGCATCACTTTCCTATACTGGACAAGACGGTATTTTATTGAACTCTGGCTTCAATCGTTTGCAAGGCAAATTTGCATTGGACCAGGAAGTTTCTGATCGACTAAAAGTAGGGATGACGGCTACCTATTCGGGGGTTAAGAATTATGGTAGCCCCACCTCTACTGGTAATTTTAGCAACGAGATTAACTTGTTATTTAGCGTTTGGGCTTTCAGGCCTTTAGCGGTAAATCCAAACACCAACCTATTGGATTTGGCAAACGATCCTGAAGTAGAACAGGCTAGCAACTTTACGTTCAACCCAATTCTTACCGTAAAAAACGAGCTAAGAGAAAACTCTGGTGATAACTTGGCAGCCAACGCTTACATTGAGTATCAAATTACCAAGGGCTTGAAATTTAAAACTGTTGCCAGTATAAATAAAGGCGCAAGAGTTTACGATGTTTTCAATGGTTCAATGTCTAGAAGTGGTATTGCTGGAAATTATTTGGTAAATGGCAGCAAAACTTATCTTAACTCAAATACTTGGCAAAGCTACAGCACACTTAACTATGTAAAGAGGTTAAACAAGAACAATTACTTTGATGTAATGGGTGGCTTTACGCTAGAAGAAAACAACAACACCTCTTTTGGTGCGGCTGCTGTACTGCTTCCCAACGAAAGTTTAGGATTAAGTGGCTTAGATGAAGGAAATCCTTTAAACATTACTTCATTAACTTCAAAATCTAGGATGTCCAGCTTTATTGGTAGGGCTAACTATAAATTGTATGATCGTTACTTGTTCACTGCTACTTTCAGAGCTGACGGTTCTTCTCGCTTCTTGAATAGTAACAGGTGGGGGTTCTTCCACTCTGGAGCTTTCGCTTGGCAGATCAATAACGAGGAGTTCATGAAAAATATCAGAGAAATCTCAAGCGCCAAACTACGCGTCTCTTACGGTACTACCGGAAATAATGGCGTAGGCAACTTTGCCGCTCACCCTGCATTAAGTTTTGCCAACCCAGATGGCACTTACACCGTAAACAATTTTCCAAGCTACACCTTTGGCGGAGCAGACAATAAAGGTTTGGTATACTCGTCATTAGGCAATGCAGACTTAAGATGGGAAGTAACCAAACAAACGGATTTGGGGTTGGATTTGGGCTTTCTAAAACAACGTTTAACTCTAGAAGTTGACCTTTACAGAAAGGTGACCAACAGGTTATTACTTAATGCGCCAATGTCTCCAAGTACCGGCTACAACAGGGTGTTTAAAAACATAGGAAAAGTGCAAAACCAAGGTTTAGAGATTACCATTGGTGGTACACCAATTCAAACTAAAAACTTTACTTGGACCAGTTCATTCAACATTGCCTTTAACCGTAATAAAGTACTTGGTTTAACTGATAACCAATTGTACATGCTTACTGCACAAGGCTGGGGCGATGATTGGAAAAACATTCCAGGATACATTGCTAAAATCAACGAGCCTATTGCTCAATTTTATGGTTTAATTTATGCAGGAACCTATAAATACGAAGATTTCGATTTACTTGGTGGCAACTATACTTTAAAAGATAATGTTCCGTCAAATGGTGGTGCAAGAGCCAATGTTAAACCAGGCGATGTAAAATACATAGACCTTGATGGAGACGGACAAATTACAGAAGCGGATAAAACCGTTATCGGTAATCCAAATCCAGTTCATATTGGCGGTTTCTCTAATAACTTTAATTACAAAGGTTTTGATTTAGGGATCTTCTTCCAATGGTCTTATGGCAATGATATCATCAACGCCAACCGTATCATGTTTGAATCATCATACAAATATGGTTATAACCAATATGCTACTTATGCCAACAGATGGTCGCCAGAAAACCCAACTTCCGACATTCCGGGTGTTGCAGCAGGAAGAGGTTCTTCATTAAAAGCTTACTCTACACGCATTATCGAGGACGGTTCTTTCTTAAGATTAAAAACTGTTTCATTGGGTTATACACTACCTTCTGGATGGTTACAGAAATCAAAAGTATTCAAAACGGGTAGGGTATACGTAGCCGCTCAAAACCTGTACACTTGGACCAAATACTCTGGTTACGATCCAGAGGTGTCGGTTAGAAACAGTGCACTAACTCCAGGTTTCGACTACTCGGCTTATCCCAGAGCCAGAACCATCACTTTTGGTATTAACACAACTTTTTAATCATTCCTAATAGATAAAAATGATGAAACGTATTTTAATTCTACTATTTGTCTCGGTATTATCTCTAAGCGCTTGTAAAAAGTTCTTAGAAATTGCCCCTACCGATTCTCTGGCTCCGGCCAACTACTATAATACTGAAGCCGACATTAATGCTGCCTTAACTGGTGTATATGATGTATTGGGCAAAAATGCCACTTACGGAAGATCTTTCTACTTCGAAATGGACGTAGCAGATGATGCATTTATTGCACTATCTTCTTGGACACAGGACATTGGCTTATACAATTATAATCCTTCAGACACCAAACTAACAGATGCTTGGACCGCCTTATACAATGGGATTAACCGAGCAAACATGCTTTTAGAAAATATTGATAAAGCAAAAATGGATGCGACCAAGAAAAATGCTGCAAAAGGAGAAGCTTTATTTTTAAGGGCGTACTATTATTTTGTTTTAACCACCAATTGGGGAAATGTGCCTTTGCGTCTTGCGTCAACCAAAACACCTAACGACGTAAACTTTGCCAACACCCCTTCCAAAACTATTTACGAGCAAATTGTAAAAGATATGGAAACCGCAGCTGATATGGTCAATCCAATCTCTAACTACACCTACAGCAGCCGTGTAACCAAATCTGTGGTTTGGGGCATGTTAGCTCGTGTAAATCTTAAAATGGCTGGCGCTCCACTATCGGATGCTACTCGTTACAGCGAGGTAGTGAAATGGGCAGAAAAAGTAAAAACTGCTGGTCACAGCCTAAACCCAAGCTACTCGCAAGTTTTCATTAACATGTGCCAAGACAAATACGACACCAAGGAAGTGCTTTGGGAAGTGGAATTTAACAAGAAAAACGGTACACAGGAAGAAGAAGGTGCCTTAGGTTCAATCAACGGTATCGGGGCAAATGCATCTCTTGGTTATAGCTATGGTGCAAAACACACTACTGAAAAGTATTACAATAGCTTTTCTGATGGCGATTTACGTCGTGACTGGAACATTAGTCCATATTACTAT
>NZ_JAELTX010001015.1 GCF_016429065.1 Pedobacter sp. ASV17 | reverse complement strand
CCCCCCCCCCCCCCCCCCCCCCCCCCCCCCCCCCCCCCCCCCCCCCCCCCCCCCTTTTCAAGCAGAAGACGGCATACGCGATCTTGTAATTCGTCTCGTGGGCTCGGAGATGTGTATAAGAGACAGACCTAAAGCTTCTTCACGGCTCATGAGAAAAATCTTTTTGCGCTGTGGGGGTAATTTGTCAAGGGCAGCTTGGTAACGTTCGGCAATTTCGCGGTACGATAGTTCGGGTAAGGCCGTCGCACCTAAT
>NZ_JAELTX010000126.1 GCF_016429065.1 Pedobacter sp. ASV17 | reverse complement strand
GAGGTACGCATATGGTAATGGAAGAATTGAATATTGGCGAAGAGCAAGCTGCAGAACTTTTAACTAAGTACGGTAGTGTACGTAAAGCCGTAGAAGCTAGTAGATAGTTCTCGATAAATTATTTTTTTAGCCACAGATGCACAGATGTTTTTATTGTGAAAAATAAAATCTGTGTATCTGTGGCTTATCTTTTTTAAGTTATTTCGTTCCTGTAGGTACGAGATAAATCGTAAATTCGCCTCATGCACGAAATTGAACCATACTATCAATGGAGAGACGATTATATCGCTGCTGAAGACGAGCGTTCGCCATTTTATAATACCGAATACTCGGAGTTTTACTACGATAAACAGCTGTATAATTTTCTCATTCATCCCCAATGGGACCATTTTGGTTCTAACACGCTTTACCTTAAAGTGCTCTATGTTGATTATGATAGGCAATACACCATTATCGAATTGATAGGAGAGTGGAATGATGCCATTACCAACGATATCATGATTTTAAAAAGAGAAATTTTAGAATTGATGATAGACGAAGGAATCAATAAGTTTATCCTGATTGGTGAGAATGTTTTGAATTTCCATGCTTCTGATGATAGTTATTATGAAGAATGGTTTCAGGAGGTAGAAGATGGCTGGATTGCGGGGATCAACTTTCATGAGCATGTGATTAGAGAGTTCAGAGACCACAGTATCGATTACTACATCAATTTTGGAGGTGAACTGGACGAATTGCACTGGAGAAAGCTAAAACCACTACAGTTTTACAAAAAAGTTGAGGAACTGCTGACAAAAAGATTAAACTAAAATTGTATTTTTAACCGTTAACCAATTTAAATTAATAATGGAACAACAAAATTATCAATATCAAGACAATTCGGTTTTTGTACAAGAGAAAACGGTGTCTAAAAAATTCTTTGCTAATGTTTTCTTATGGATGTTCATTGCTTTGAGCGTCTCTACAATAGCAGCTATTTTAGTAAATAATACTCCAGGAATAGAAACTTTAATCAGAAATCCTGAAACATATAAACCTACAATGTTAGGGTACATTGCTACTTTCGCTCCTTTGGGATTGGTGTTATTGATGGGAGCAGGTTTTTCTAGGCTTTCTTACACTGCGTTGTTAAGTGTATTTGTGTTGTTTTCTGTTTTATTGGGAGTTAGTCTGAGTTCTATTCTTATTTTTTACCAATTAGGCTCGGTTGTAACCTGTTTTGTCGCAGCAGCTGGTATTTTTGGTATTATGGCATTTATGGGCTATACCACTAACATTGATTTAAGTAAATTTGGGCCAATCTTGATGGTTGGAGTTTTGGGCTTGTTCATCGCTAGTATTGCAAATATGTTTATCCAAAGTGAGCAGTTTAGCTTAGTAATGGCATTTATCGGTATTGCAGTATTTACGGCGTTAACTGCTTACGACGTTCAAAAAATTAAAAGAATTGGTCAAGGTTTAGAAGAAGATGGACAATCTATTGGTTCTACGGATAGTAAAAAGTTAGCGATTATGGCTGCTTTATCACTGTACTTAGATTTTATTAATATCTTCCTTTTCTTGTTACGTATCTTCGGAAGCAGAAAATAAGCTTATTTTCAAAATATTATATTGAAGGCCGTGCAAATTTGCATGGCCTTTGTAATTTTATTTGGTTGTGTTACTGATATTTTTGGAAATGATAAGCGGATGTTGCACCTTTGCATTGCTTATTAAGAAAGACGGAGGGACTAGACCCAACGAAGTCTTAGCAACCTGTGCCAACAAGGTGCTAATTTCTAATCTCAGCAGTGGCGAGAGAAGATAAGTTTAAGGGAACAACCAATTCCAATACTTTTAGAGTAAGCCAATAAATTTTGAGTGTTGCGATAAGCGTTTATTCGCCAAACGCCAAGCGCAGGTCGTATTATGAGCATTAGAGAAGAACTAGAGAAACGGATTTTAATTATTGATGGTGCCATGGGTACCATGATACAGCGTTATACCCTAACCGAAGAGGATTTTAGAGGCGAGCGTTTTGCCAATCATGCCTGTGATGTAAAAGGCAATAACGACCTTTTGAACATTACCCGTCCAGATATTATCAAAGCCATACACACCGAGTATTTGGAAGCTGGTGCTGATATTGTGGAGACCAATACTTTTAGTACGCAACGCATTTCCATGGCCGATTACCAAATGGAAGAGCTGTCGTACGAGTTGAGCTACGAAGGCGCGAGAATTGCTAAAGAAGCAACCACCGAATTCATGGCCAAATTTCCTGATAGGAAGTGCTTTGTGGCTGGTGCTATTGGTCCAACCAACCGTACGCTTTCACTTTCTCCAGACGTAAACGACCCAGGTTTTAGGGCCATTTCATACGATGAACTTTTTGACGCTTACTATGAGCAAATCAGAGGTTTGGTTGATGGAGGTTCGGATGTACTGCTTATCGAAACTATTTTTGATACCCTAAATGCAAAAGTGGCCATTGCTGCCATTAAACAATATGAAGAAGTGGTGGGTAAAAAGCTCGAGATCATGATTTCGGGAACCATTACCGATGCTTCAGGCAGAACCTTGTCTGGACAAACCGCAGAGGCATTTTTAAATTCAGTTGCTCACGCTAATCCCTTGAGTATTGGTTTTAACTGTGCTTTAGGTGCAAAAGAAATGCGTCCGCACATTGAAGAGTTGGCTGCCAAAGCATCATGCTACGTTTCAGCTTATCCAAATGCAGGTTTGCCTAATGAGTTTGGTGCTTATGATGAGTTGCCACATGAAACGGCACATTTGGTAGATGATTTCATCACCTCTGGTTTTGTGAATATTGTAGGTGGTTGCTGTGGAACTACGCCAGACCATATTGGCTGTATCGCTAAAAAAGCTGCTCAGGCAAGCCCTCGAAAAATTCCTACCATTGCCCCTTATTTGCGTTTAAGCGGATTAGAGCCTGTAACCATCACTCCCGAAAGCATTTTTGTAAACGTGGGCGAAAGAACGAATATTACAGGTTCGCCCAAATTCTCTAAACTTATTTTAGGTGGCGATTATGAAGCTGCACTTGCCGTTGCCTTACAACAGGTAGAAGGTGGTGCGCAAATTATCGACGTGAACATGGATGAGGGGATGATTGATTCGGAAGCGGCGATGACCAAATTCCTCAATCTGATTGCTTCTGAACCTGATATTGCCAAGTTGCCCATCATGGTCGACTCCTCTAAATGGACCGTCATTGAAGCAGGATTAAAATGTTTGCAGGGAAAAGGTATCGTTAACTCTATCTCTTTAAAAGAAGGCGAAGAGATTTTTAAAGCCAATGCCCGTAAAATTATGCGCTATGGTGCTGCGGTGGTGGTAATGGCATTTGACGAGAAAGGCCAGGCAGATAATTATGAACGTAGGTTAGAGATCTGTGGTCGCAGTTATCGCATTTTGGTAGACGAAATTGGTTTTCCTCCACAGGACATCATTTTCGACCCTAACATTTTAACGGTAGCGACAGGATTAGAAGAGCACAATAACTACGCGGTAGATTTCATTGAAGCTACCCGCTGGATCAAACAAAATTTACCACATGCCAAAGTAAGCGGCGGGGTATCTAATATTTCCTTCTCATTTAGAGGAAACAATGTGGTTCGTGAGGCCATGCACTCGGCATTCTTGTACCATGCTATCCATGCAGGATTGGATATGGGGATTGTAAATGCAGGGATGTTGGAGGTTTACCAAGAAATTGAACCAGAGCTTTTGGAGCGGGTAGAAGACGTACTCTTAAACCGTAGAGATGATGCTACTGAAAGGTTGGTGGAGTTTGCTGAAACGGTAAAAAATAAAGGCAAAGTCATTGTTAAAGATGAAGCATGGCGCCAGGGAACGGTGGAAGAACGTCTATCGCATTCTTTGGTAAAAGGTATTGTTGAGTTTTTAGATGATGATGTAGAAGAAGCCCGTCAAAAATATCCTAGGCCAATTCAAGTGATTGAAGGTCCGTTAATGGATGGGATGAACATTGTAGGGGATTTATTTGGTGCTGGAAAAATGTTCTTGCCTCAGGTAGTAAAATCGGCAAGGGTAATGAAAAAAGCCGTAGCCTATTTATTGCCTTTTATTGAGGAAGAGAAATTGGCCAACCCAGATGCTTCACAAGGTTCTTCGGCAGGTAAAATATTATTAGCAACCGTAAAAGGTGATGTGCACGATATCGGAAAGAATATTGTAGGCGTAGTTTTGGCTTGTAATAATTTCGAGATTGTAGATATGGGCGTAATGGTGCCTGCGCAGGAAATCATTAAAAAAGCCAAGGAAATTAATGCCGATATTATTGGCCTAAGTGGTTTAATCACACCATCGTTAGATGAAATGGTACATTTTGCCAAAGAGATGGAGCGTGAAGGATTTACCATTCCTTTGATTGTTGGGGGAGCAACTACTTCGAGAATACATGCGGCGGTGAAAATTGCTCCAAACTATTCTGGTCCTGCTATCCACGTATTGGATGCGTCTAGAAGTGTAACCGTTTGTAGCACCTTAATGAATGGCGAATTAAGGCAATCGTATATTGACCAAATTAAGGCAGAATACGATAAAGCTCGTGAAGCACATTTGAACAAGCGTTCCGACAAGCGCTTTAAAACCTTGGAAGAGGCGAGACAGCATAGGTTCCAGATAGATTTGGCACAAGTGGCTCCAGCTCCAAAATTTACGGGTACAAAGGTGTTGGAAGATTTTCCTTTGGAAGAACTGTTACTGTACATCGATTGGACTCCTTTTTTCCATACTTGGGAATTAAGAGGTAGTTACCCTCGAATTTTTGAAGACAAGAATGTAGGGGACGAAGCCAAAAAGCTTTTTGATGATGCGCAAGCATTGTTAAAACGTATTGTAGACGAAAAACTATTAAAAGCAAAAGCCGTATTTGGTTTTTGGCCTGCTCACGCCATCGGGGATGATATTCAGTTGGCAGTTGAAAGTTCTCAGTTAAAAAAAACAGCGGAACTGAAAGCTGGCAATTCAGAGTGGGTAACCATCCATACTTTACGCCAACAGGCCGAAAAAGTAGATGGACAGCCTTATTATGCTTTGTCTGACTTTATTGCTTCAAAAGAGAGTGGAGTGGAAGATTATTTTGGAGGTTTCGCATTAACCGCAGGAATTGGGTGTGATGAGTTGGTGGCCGAATATGAAAAACATCACGATGATTATAACAGCATCATGGTAAAAGCTTTGGCCGACCGTTTAGCAGAAGCCTTTGCCGAGAAATTGCATGAGTTGGTGCGTAAGGATTATTGGGGCTATGCCAAAGAAGAGAATTTCACCAATGCAGATTTGATTAAGGAACAATATGTGGGTATTCGTCCAGCACCAGGTTATCCAGCTTGTCCAGAACATACCGAAAAAGGAACGTTGTTCGCTTTGCTAGAAGCCGAAGAGAAAATAGGTTTACGCATTACCGAAAGTTACGCCATGTATCCAACGGCTGCCGTAAGTGGTTTTTATTTCTCGCACCCAGAATCGAAGTATTTTGGTCTAGGCAAAATCAGCAAGGAGCAAGTAGAAGAATATGCAGAACGTAAAGCAATGTCTTTGGAAGAGACGGAACGCTGGTTGGCACCGAATTTAGCCTACTAGTTGTTTGGTTGGTTAGTTTTTTAGATGTTTGGGATAGCATAGTTTTATAATTAATATGGCATATCAAAAATACACAGAGTTGGAGGTTTGGAAGACCGCAAGAGTATTTGCAGCCTATATTTATAAACTTACGGCTACATTCCCAAAAGAGGAGGCATATGGATTGTCTTCTCAAATTAGACGATGTGCAGTTTCTGTGCCGTCGAACATTGCGGAAGGTTCAGGAAGACAGTATCCAAAAGAAACAATCCAATTTTTAGCCATCGCTAGAGGTTCATTGTATGAGCTAGAAACTCAAGTATACGTTTCATTTGATGTTGGTTTCATCTCAGAAATACAGCTGAACGAAAGTATTACGCAAATCGAAGTCTTGGGGAAATTGATTAACGGGTATATCAGGTATTTAAGTAAAGAATAATAAGAAGAAATTAGTTTTTTGGGAATGATTGGTTTGTCGTTATCTACACTTTTGGTCTAAATAACCAAACAACCAAACAACCAAATAACCAAATAACCAACTAATGAAGATTACAGAACATATTAAAAACGCAAAAGGAAAAACCTTATTCTCATTTGAGCTTTTACCGCCAATTAAAGGGCAAAGTATCGACTGGATTTACGAAGGTATTGAGCCTTTGTTAGAATTTCAACCACCTTTTATTGATGTTACTTCGTTAAGGGAAGACTATATCTACAAAGAACAACCTAATGGTTTGTTGCAAAAAGTTTCCTATCGCAAACGCCCAGGAACTATTGCCATTTGTGCTGCCATTATCCATAAATATAAAATTGATGCCGTTCCACACTTGATTTGTGGTGGTTTCACCAAGGAAGAAACAGAGAATGCACTGATAGACCTGCAGTTTTTGGGGATCGACAATGTATTGGCTTTGAGAGGTGACGCCCGTAAAGCGGATAGTTCTTTTGTACCTACGCCAGGTGGACATGCGTATGCTACCGACCTGATCCAGCATATTAAAAACCACAATGATGGAAAGTTCCTGCACGAAGATGTAGAAACCTTTAAAAGTGATTTCTGTATTGGCGTGGCAGGTTATCCTGAGAAACATTTCGAAGCACCTAATTTGAACACAGATTTCAAATACCTGAAGCAAAAGGTAGAGATGGGTGCTGGATTTATCGTAACCCAAATGTTTTTTGATAACCAGAAATATTTTGAGTTTGTAAGGAAATGTAGAGAGAACGACATCAACGTGCCTATTATCCCAGGTTTAAAACCCATCAGCACCTTAGGTCAGGTAACGGCTTTGCCTAAAATATTCCATATTGATTTGCCAGATGAGCTGACAGATGCTTTGTCGCACGCTAAAACCAATGCAGAAGCCAAAGAAATAGGGACAATGGCCATGATTAAGCAATGTAAAGAGTTGATTGAATTTGGAGCGCCTGTATTACATTTTTATACGATGGGAAAACCAGATCAAACAAAGGAAATTGCCAAGGCTGTGTTTTAATGACTTTTGAAAAGCAGCCTAGTTTTAGGTAATGTAAAAAATACAAAACCTTTTTAAAATTAGACAGTTATCTTACAAAGCTATGCTAGCATAGTAATTGCGAAGACTTATATTTGCTGCATGAAAAAACAAAAACTTAGAAGCCTAATGATGCTTTGCCTGCTTTTTTTGCTAGGCATGGTATATAGTGCGCATGTTTTTGTAATAGATAGCAAAGCTGTTGTGCAAACAGAAGTGGCCGATACCAATGATGACAACACGGAAAGTGGAGAGGAAAACTTAAAAGAAACTTCCCATCATCTTTTCCTGCTGGAAAAAATGCGCTATCAATTAAAGCCAGTTATCTCAATCGTGGTAAATTTAAAAGATCACATTGAGACTGGACTTCCAGAAGCTTATCTTCAGTTAAGTACACCTCCGCCTGATTTGCTTAAATCTTAGCAAAGAAAATCAAACCAATACCAAATTTTATAGATATAAATGTATTAACGATGAAACCATTGTGATTTGCTAGTCAATCATCATTGGCTCATCATCATCCACAAATTAAAATGAAAAAATTACTTTTATTGGGTGCTATTGCCATGGTTGGCTTTGCCCTTAACACCAATGCACAAACAATTAAACAAACTGAAATTACTTCGATAGACAATTCATTAAATACCGTTTTAAAGCTTACGCCAATCAATTTTAGTTATGATAAAGATTGGGCTGGTAAATTGAAATTAAGCACACAAAAACAAAGTGGATTTGCGGTAGAAGAAGTTGCGAAAGTTGCGCCAGAATTGGTGGTTAATCAACAAAAAACATACACGGCTGGAAAAAACAGTACCAAAACAGCTACCGTTCCAGTGGTGGATTACGAAACGCTTATTCCGCTGTTGGTAGGGAGTATTAAAGAACAGCAATTGCAGATAGAAGCCTTGAAAAAGGAAATCAGCTTATTGAGAAGCGCAAAATCAAAATAATAAAGAGAGGCCAGCTAAAAAGCTGGCTTTTTTGTGATTAATCCATTTTTGTGTTTATAATCAATCTAAATAAGAGTATCTTTGTCGAAAATTTTTGAAGATTGTTAGCCGAAACCCATCACACTTTATCCATTAACCGAGATACCTTTGAGAAGGTTTATCATCAGTATTGGGAAAAAGTTTATGCGGTTTGCTATAATAACATTAAAGATGTGGAAGTGGCCAAAGAAATGGTACAGGATATCTTTAAATCTTTATGGGAACGTAGGCAGGAGCTCGAGCTTGAAAATATTGGCCATTATCTTATTCGTTCTGCCAAGTACAAAACCTTCGAGTTTATTAGGAACAAAGCCACTAGGCAAAGAATAGACGAATTTAATTACCAAGGCTGTGTAAATGCCAGTAATTGTACCGAGGAGCAGGTGTTGTTCAACGATTTAAAGGAAAATGTGAACTTGTTGGTAGATACACTTCCTTGTCAATGCAAAAGGGTATATAAAATGAGTAGGGAAGAGGGGCTGAGCAATAAAGAAATTGCGGCAAAACTGACCATTTCGGAAAGAGCAGTAGAGTATCATATCACTAGGGCAATGACCACTCTTAAACAAAAGCTAGCTATCTTCAATAAAAAATAAACAAAACATACGGGAGTAGTCCACTAAAGTTACTACTCTTTAAAAGCTTAGAAATCGTTAATTTTGTGTTGTAAATTACGTCGATGAAAGTAACTGCTGATCTTATAGAGAAATATCATCAAAACCTTTGTACTCCAGAAGAGTGTAAAGCCGTTGAAGATTGGCTGATGAACAGTGATGTTGATGATTTGGAATTTCACAGCGAAAATGACAAGCAATTGATGAGGGACGACATGTGGAAGAACATTGCCACAGTAGTACCTGATCAACCTGTTTCAAAGCAGCATCTTTTGCGCCCTGCTTCCTATTACATGTGGAAAGGGGCAGTAGCCGCAACGCTATTGATCACATTGCTGGGTGCTACGTTCTATTATGTTAACCGTACTAGTGAAAAAGCGGTTGAGTTTGTAGCTTTTCACAACAAATCGGCGTTAAAGGTTAACCATATCAGCTCTAGTGAATATAGTTTGGCCATTGGTCCCGAAACTTCTGCGGAAATTAATGAGCAAAATGGGGTAATAGATTTAACGGGAAGTATCCTGATTTCTCCAAAAAGGGATATAGAACTTAAGTTTGACGGTGCCGTAAACACGGTTAGTTTAAAAAAAGGACAAACCTATATTATTTTGAACAGCAAGTCTGGCAATCATGGCTTAATTGTGGTTAATGAGAAAAACCTGATTAACCTGCCACCACTTATTCAAAAAAAGTTGATCCAAGAATTCGATATTTAAGTACCTAATTTCCCTATGAACAAAGCTATTGCAAGCCAGTTAAAAATGATGATTGTTTTCGGATTGGGATTACTGTGTTTCAATGCTTGCAAAAATGCTTCTTCATCTTCAGATCAGCCAAAGAAATATAGCCTGCATTTGATTGATATGGAAGGCAAAGAATATGTGGTGACTACCGACGATTTGGATGCGGGACTGATTAAACCTGAAGAAGTGACAGAAGCGCTTCCGGATACCGTTTCCAGAAACATCATTGTGAAGGATGGCTACTATTATTCACTACAGAGAAAATCGGATATTTTAACCAAGTATGCGTTGAAAAATGAAAAGCTACAAGCTGTTGCCCATTTAAAATTGGATGACTATAGCGAAGAAAATTTCATTTGGATAGGTAAAGATGCTTTACTGTTAAGCGGACTGAACAATACTTCTAACATAGCTAAATATTACCTCATTAACACCCAAAAAATGCAGGTATTGGCGCATGGCCTATTGGACATAGAAAAGCCCAAAGGCAAATTTGTTTCGGCATCTATTGGTTTTGTAGATAAACGTAAAGACACCCTTTTTGTGGGCTACACTTTTCATCCGCCAATGAAAGACGGGAACTATACTACGAGTGATACCATGTATGTTTCACGATTGAAATATCCAGAAATGAAAAGCTTAGGACTTCAAAAGGAAGTACGGTCCACATATCCAGCAGGTGTGAATACCGTACAACATAATGAGTTTACCGATGAGCATGGAGATTTCTATTTCATGTCGTGCCCAGGAATAGCAATGGGCAACCGTACCGATTTACCTACGGCTATCTTTAGGATAAAGGCCAACAGTAAGGTAATCGATCCGAACTATTTATTCAACCTATCTTCCTCTAAAATCGCTAATCACGCTTACGGACTTTGGTATATTGGCGATGGCCAAGCAATTGTTCGTTCAGAAAGGAAAGACCTTTACAAAGGACTGTCAGACCATTATAGTACACCTCATTTCGAATTTTACTTGTTGGATATTGCCAAACAGCAGGTCATTAAAAAATTGGCCTTACCATTAGATAAAGGAACCCGTAAAGAAGCAGTATTGGTTAAAGGAGATACGGTTTATATTGCGGTAAACTCTGCTACGGAAGGCAATTACATTTGGAACTATAACATCAAAACAGGGAAATTATCCAAAGGTCTTCAAATTGGAGGCGTAGCGGCATTTATTGTTCGCTTGGACAAACTGGCTCCGTAAAACAACATATCCCCTTTTCTTAATTTAAGGTTTGTTCGAATCTAGGGATCTAGGCCTACGTGTCTATGTGATTATATTTTTTTATTGAACCTCATAGACACATTGCAAACCCAATACCCTTAGCAAAATGCTGTTATTTATTGTTAAGTCGTTTTTATTTAGACTTATTTTAAATTTTTTCACTTTTCACCTTCGGTAAGTCATGACTTGTGCTACTCTCTTCAAAAAGCACAATAATGTTTCGGTTAAAAGTCCTGTTATCTTTCATTTTATCAATTTCTATATTAGTTGTTAACGCTCAACAGAATGCCAGTATTTCTGGCTTCGTAACGGACAGTGCCGGTGCTATTACTGGAGCATCGGCGCTTCTGAAAGGCACAAAAATTGGTGTCACTACCAATAGCGAAGGTTATTTCCAAATCAAAAATGTAAAGCCAGGAAATTACACGTTGCTCATTTCCTACATCGGTTTTAAAGGAATAAGTAGAAATATCAATGTGAAAGAAGGCCAACAGCTAAAAATTGATTTTCTGCTACAGCCTAACCTCAACGATTTACAGGCAATAGATATTAAAGGAAGAACAGCTACTACGGAGTTAAAGCAATCTGGGTTTACCGTTAACGCTATTGATCTAAAGGCTTTCCAAAATAGCAGTGCCGATTTAAATACGGTGTTGAATAGGAGTACAGGGGTGAAAGTGAGAGAAGCAGGAGGAATGGGCTCCGATTTTAATTTCACCTTAAATGGACTATCGGGTAGGCAGGTTCGATTTTTTATCGATGGGATCCCTATGGAATCTTTCGGTAATTCATTCGGATTAAATAACATCCCCGTTAACCTGGCCGAGCGAATAGAAGTTTATAAAGGAGTTGTTCCTGTAGAGTTGGGCGCAGATGCCTTGGGCGGTGCGGTGAATATTATCACCAATCAATCGGCACCAAAATTTTTAGATGCCAGCATCAGTTATGGCTCATTTAATACCATCCGTGCAGCAGTTTCTGGGAAATACACCGATCAAAAAACAGGCTTATATGTGAGTGCCAATGCTTACCATAACTATTCGGATAACAACTATTTGATGCGCAGTAATCCGAAATACGATGCCGCGATTAAGGTAGTAGAAAATGGCGAACTGGTAGAGCGGGACGTAAGAAGATTTCACAGTGCTTATAGATCTACCGCTGGTCAAGTTGGTGTTGGAGTAATCCATAAAAAATGGGCCGATAAATTAGAGTTGAGCGTATTGTATTCCGATACCTATAAGGAAATACAAACAGGTGCTACCCAAGATAAAGTGATTGGCGAAGTAACCAACAACGAAAAGTTTTTCATGCCGACCATCAAGTATAAGAAGACTAATTTTTTAACCCGTGGCTTAACCGCTACCTTCTTTGCTTCAACCTCTATCCAACGCTCACACGTACCTGATACGGGTAATTACGTATACACTTGGAGTGGCAAAGGCAGGCCAGAACCTATTTCTGGAGAACTTTATGGCATTAAAAGCATCTACCACTACCGTAATACGGCCAATTTAGCAAGAGCTAATTTTAGTTATGAGATAGATGACAATAACAGTTTTAATCTTAATTACAATTATAGCCATTTTGCCCGTAGAGCTACCGAGGATTTGGGCATCGTAAAAAACAACACTTTTGAAGAACCCAATACCATTGGAAAGCACGTTGCGGGAATTGCCTATCAGAATAATTTATTGGATAAGAGGCTAACCACCTCTGTTTTTGCAAAGTTTTATGCCTTAAATGCTTTGGTGCGTAATGCCGTTTATTTCTCCCAAAATCAAACTTATCTAAGGTCCGATTCGAAGACTTCGAACAATTATTTTGGGTATGGTGCGGCAACAAGATACAGGATAACCAATGACTTCGGGATCAAAGCTTCTTATGAGCATGCCTATCGCCTACAAGAAGGTGAGGAACTATTTGGTAATGGGATAGATGTTACTTCAAACATTACTTTGAAGCCCGAAAACAGTGATAACATTAATGTGGGTGCCTTCTATCACTTTATGCTAACAGAACAACATCGTTTCGGGTTAGAAGCTTCTTACTTTTTTAGAAATGCTAAAGATTTCATCTACTTTATTCCTAGTGGTGGCGTGTACTCGATGTACAACAACTTAGCGGGTGCTAAAATTAACGGGGTAGAGCTGGAGGCTAGATATACCTATACCAACTTGTTGAATTTTTCAGTGAACGGAACCTACCAAAATGCGGTGAGTCGCCAACGCTATGAACCAAATACCAATACACCAGATGCCACTTATGGCGACCGTATCCCTAACCAACCTTGGTTTTATGCCAATGCCAATTTAGAAATCGGTCAAAATGATGTTTGGGCAAAAGGCAACCGTTTGCAGCTGAGCTTATCAAGCCAATTTGTAAACTGGTTTTATTTGAATTGGGAAAGTAGGGGCAGCATCGAATCTAAAAATAAAATCCCAACCCAATTGTCGCATAACGCAGCATTGTCCTATACCGTAGCCCAAGGCAGATACAATATCGCGGTAGAGGTAAACAACTTCACCAACGAATTGCTGTACGACAATTTTAGGTTACAAAAACCTGGACGCTCTGTATTCATGAAACTTAGATACTTCATTAAATAAAAACTACAAACATGTCAACTACAATTAAAAGACAATCCCTTTTGCTATTATTTGCATTAACTGTACTAGGGTTTGCAGCCTGTAAAAAAAGCAGTTCTACCCCAGAAGAAACCCCTGGAGAAAAGCAATACGGACTTCTGGTAACTGCAGGGACGCCAGCGGCCAGATATGTGCTAAATACTTCTGATTTAACCCAGGGAACATTGACTACCGCAGGAAATGGTGCAGAAACCAACATTAGTGTGATTACCCAACGTGGTGAATATTTTTATGGGACTAACAATGCTGGAAACTTGATCAAATTCACTTCGAGCAATAAAATCAATACCATCGTAAAAGAAATTCCTTTCAGTCAAATTAGCTGGGCTTATTATTCTAGCTTTTTCGCTTGGAAAGATGAGAAAACTTTGGTGTTGTTAAGCATGAAAGAAGCACTTCAATTTGAATATGCGACCCTTAATGTAGAAACAATGACCATTACCGCTTCAGGTAACATCAATATTCCACTTCCGCCAGCAGGTCATTATTATTGGGGAAATAATGTTGCTTTCTTAGGTAATAAACTATACATCAGCTATAACGTGGTAAACAGCACTAACGACGTGCCTTTGAAAGAAATACGTTTAGCCTCTATGGATTTTCCTAATGTGAGCAATGTGACTGTAACTACCGATACCCGTTTTAACCAACCTGCGCATTACACTTTAAACGCCCCAGGCTCATTTGTATACAACAACTATGCGTATATGCTAAATGCGCCAACCATTTGGATTTTTGGCGAAACAGGAGGCTCTTTCTCTATTTACAGGGTAGCAAACGGAGCAACCACTACTGACGCAAGCTACCAATTTGAGCTTACCGATAGAACAAAAGAAGAAGTAAGTGGCTTATTTAACTTAGGCGGAGGTAAAGCAATTGTTAAGGTGATGGATAAATCACAGATCGCTTCATATCAGGATTACGCAAAGAAAATCAGCGAATTTTATGTGATTGATGTGGTAAATAAAACCAAAACCAAGCTTAACATTCCAAAAAGTGTGGCAACACCATATAACAATGATATTTTGGTGGATGGAAATGTGGCTTATATCGCTGCTTCGACAGATGCGGGTTACTATGTGTACACTTACAATGCAGCAACAGGTAATGTAACCAGAGGTGCAAAATTAGACGGTGTAAATGGTGTAAGCCAGTTAGTGAAATACAAATAAGCACTCATTCATGTTATTAAAACCACTTAAAAAACTAAATGCCTGGTTACACC
>NZ_JAELTX010001014.1 GCF_016429065.1 Pedobacter sp. ASV17 | reverse complement strand
CCCCCCCCCCCCCCCCCCCCCCCCCCCCCCCCCCCCCCCCCCCCCCCCCCCCCCCCCCCCCCCCCCCCCCCCCCCCCCCCCCCCCCCCCCCCCCCCCCCCCCCCCCCCCCCCCCCCCCCCCCCCCTCCCCCCCCCCCCCCCCCCCCCCCCCCCCCCCCCCCCCCCCCCCCCCCCCCCCCCCCCCCCCCCCCCCCCCCCCCCCCCCCCCCCCCCCCCCCCCCCCCCCCCCCCCCCCCCCCCCCCCCCCCCCCCC
>NZ_JAELTX010001013.1 GCF_016429065.1 Pedobacter sp. ASV17 | reverse complement strand
CCCCCCCCCCCCCCCCCCCCCCCCCCCCCCCCCCCCCCCCCCCCCCCCCCCCCCTTTTCAAGCAGAAGACGGCATACGCGATCTTGTAATTCGTCTCGTGGGCTCGGAGATGTGTATAAGAGACAGCCTTAGTTCATCTTAGATTTGTTTAGTTAGTTTTGCAGAATACTCAGACGAATCTTCCCGTCATTTCGAACGCAGAGAGAAATCTAACAGCTTTATATTTTTTAAACACCTTAGACACCTTAGTTCA
>NZ_JAELTX010001012.1 GCF_016429065.1 Pedobacter sp. ASV17 | reverse complement strand
CCCCCCCCCCCCCCCCCCCCCCCCCCCCCCCCCCCCCCCCCCCCCCCCCCCCCCTTTTCAAGCAGAAGACGGCATACGCGATCTTGTAATTCGTCTCGTGGGCTCGGAGATGTGTATAAGAGACAGCTTTAAACCCAATAAATCCGGATAACGCTTGGATCCTCCGTATTACCGCGGCTGCTGGCACGGAGTTAGCCGATCCTTATTCTTACGGTACATTCAGCTTCCTTCACGAAGAAAGGTTTATTCCCGT
>NZ_JAELTX010000125.1 GCF_016429065.1 Pedobacter sp. ASV17 | reverse complement strand
TTGAGAAGTAAGCTCTATGATATTGAGGTGCAAAAGAAACATGGCGATATTGCAGCGAAACGTAAAACGATGGTATCTACAGGTGACAGGTCGGCCAAGATCAGAACGTACAACTATCCTCAGGGACGTGTAACGGATCACCGTATTGGTTTGACGTTGTACAACCTACCTGCTATTGTTGACGGTGACATCCAAGAGCTGATTGATAAGCTTCAGTTTGCAGAGAATGCAGAAAAAATGAAAGATGGTGCCGTAAGTTAGGGTTCCTTCTGTTAATTTATACTGAGCCCCGCACCTGCGGGGCTTTTTGTTTATGATGAGCTTGCTTTAAAAAAAAATAAACAATTGTAAATGAGGTGTTTTTTGTGGGATGTTAAATTATTTTTAAATTTTGTTGAATAAATGAAATATTCGCTCTATATTTGCATCACCAAAACGGAAAACGATTGTTTAACGTTGCGAACGGTTCGGTAGTTCAGCTGGTTAGAATGCCGCCCTGTCACGGCGGAGGTCGCGGGTTCGAGTCCCGTCCGGACCGCAAAAAAGCTTCAACAGAAATGTTGGAGCTTTTTGCTTTTATGGGGGGTGTTTCTTTCTCACGTCGCATCCTTTTAGGCTCTAATACCAATCTTCTTTTTGGACATGGATGCCCAGCGATATAAGTCTTGTGTTTCTGTTTTTGATAATCTGCAGGTATAGGATTTTCCTTCTCCTCTTTTTTCCGAAAGATGATGTTGATACTATGCATCATTTGATAACATAAACATAGGATCCTGATTATTGCGGTTTTTGGTTTGAATATAGCTGCAGTTTCAAATCTCTACACTGGAAATGGAGTAACGATTGCTTAGTAGTTGAATCTAATGGCATGCATAAATGTATATCCAAGACTGTACAAAGCAAACAGACGCTTTGCGGTAAGTTAACTTCACTGAAAAAAAATCAGAATTTTTATGGAATATGGTTATTGGCGTCATCAGGTTGGCAGTACATATCCATAAGTCATATTGTAATATTTTAGTTGCGATATGTTCTAACTAAAAAGATATTTCTATAATCGCCCGTTAATTAACACCTCTATGAAAAGACCTCTTACGCTACTCGAATTCCTATGCCTACTCGGCAACTTTGCCCATGCACAAAAAGTAATATTTAGCTATGATGCTATTGGAAGTCAACAGTCCATATCGTCAATGTGCATTAAATTCTCTTTTGACCAATTAGCCTCAAATAAGCTAATTCACTTAATATCCAGCACCTTGATATCAATGAGGGTGAGCTATTTTGCACTCAATGAACAGTTTAATCTAGAGAGGCTTCGCTTATCTGGAAAAGTCATTGCAGAATAAGCAAGACAAAACTGTCTTTTTTCCTTATCCTTTTTAAAAAACTATTTCTTATATGGATGTTCCCAAATAGATAAATAAAGAACAACCATGCCTATCCAAACAAAAAATGAAGAAACTATTTGCCTTATTATTGTTCAGTTTTATGATGAGCGACCTTTATTCGCAAGTTGACGACATTTCCTATCCCCATGTGATTCCGATGACTCCAAATGCAGCACAGCTTGCCAAGTATGCAGACCATCAGGTATCGCACTATACAGGGACGGCCAATATAAATATTCCTCTTTACGAGATAGATCTGGGAGGTTTTAAGCTGCCCATTAATCTCTCCTATCACCCTTCTGGAATTAGGGTAGACCAGGAGGCCACCTGGGTAGGACTGGGCTGGACGCTCGATGTAGGCAGCAGGATTTCACGGACCGTTAAAGGTACAGATGACTTTTTGATGGATGGTAAAGATCGGAGCTATCCAATGGTTGAAAGTGGTTATTACGATGCCCCAGATATTCCCTCCACGCTTGCCAACCACTATACGCAAATTATTACCCAGCCGTGTGGAGTCTTTGGTTCTATCGGCAACTATTTGAAGTATGACCCCGAACCGGATATTTTTTATTATAACCTTCCTGGCATGAACGGGAAATTTATCCTAGACAAATCAAGGGGAGCTGTTTTGTTCAATAAATCCCATAATCTGAAGATCGAGGTGATCAGGCATCCCAACTTAATGGTTGATCTAAAGATAACTGACGCCCAAGGAAACCAGTATTTTTATACACAGTATGAAATTACAAAAAGCTATGCCTCTAATGGATGGATAAACAAGAACGTCCATGATCCCTTCACGGTATATGACAGCAGCACCTCAACTTTTACCCAATGGACACATGTGAGATATGGTGATTGTGTAGAGGGTTGGGATCCAAGTCTCCAAAATCCCTACCCGATGGTAACCAGCTGGTGTCTGACCAAAATCATCACCAAGGATCTCAGGGAGGTGAATTTTACCTATGAGGCCGAACTACAGAGCTTGCCCACACAGGAGGCCTGCGAGAATTATAACTTCAATACACAGAGCGCACTTTACTACAGTAAATCAAAAGTGGTGAACAACGCACTCCGTCTTACCGCTATATATGGTGATTTTGGACGTGTGGACTTTACCAGTGATGTACGATATGACATTGCTGGTGATAGTAAAAAACTGGCATCGATTACTGTCAGGAACAAGGCGAATGAGCTTGTAAAGGATTACAGGTTTACGTATTCCTATTTTAATGACGACTATTCGGGCATTTATGATAACGTTTTCAAACGGCTCAAACTGGATAACGTGACAGAGTATTCGGCAGGAAACCAGCCCCTAAACTCGGGACATTCCTTTAGCTACTATCCGGGAAACTTCCCTCCGAAAAATTCCAAGAATGTTGACTATTGGGGCTTTCAGAACGGAAAGGAATATGGTGCGAATTATTATATAGGAATCTACCTGTCCAACAGTGTTAAGTATCTTGGAGTAAAAAAGGATGCGAATTTCCAGTATGCCCTTATAGGCACATTGAAAAGCATCACCTATCCGACCAAAGGCGTAGAGGAATATATATATGAAAGTCATACGATCCCTTTCGGGTATTTCGAGACACATACTGCCGACGAGGCCTCGTCTACCAGTACCGTCAACCTGCCCGTGTACAAAAGCTATATCTATAACGAGTATCCCGATATTCCCGATAACCGTATTTATAGCTTCGAACTTTTGGGACAAACTTTTATAAAAATAAGAGGCAGGGTGGAAAATATATGGGGCCAGAGAGATCCGGACTATATATATAATAGCACTCCAATAGGTAAATTAAGAAGAATAAGTCCCACGCCCCAACATTATACTACCTATGAATGTCCTCCCGTTTTTTTCACCTCGATCCCCCAGGGACAGGGTGAGGAACTCATGTTAACCGAGCGGGGCTTTAGTCTGGAGGCGGGCACCTACGAATTTGAGGCCTATCCCCCTCCCAAAGAGGTGCTTGCCGATTGGCAATTACATTTCAGTTATTCATATAGGCCAACGCCACAAAGCCCTCCGGATGGGGTTACCAAAGGTGGGGGCATACGGATCAAGGAGATCAGGAACCAGGCAAAGGTCAGAAATTTCAAATATGCCCCGGGAACGATGCTGAGCGAGCCTGTCTTGTACTACGTTGGCAGAAGGGCGGGAATCCCAGACTACATCGCAGGCTGTAATGTGCAGGTTTCAGAATCCAAAAGCCCACTGTCAACATTTAACAATGGAAATGTAGTTGGGTATGACTGGGTCGAAGAGTATATGACAGATGAAAATGGCAATGTTTCAAAAACTAGGTATAGTTTTTATAACGATACGGAATCTGATACATTTGATGATAATTTTCCCGAATCGCCCCGCTATATCAATTACAGGAATGGATTGGTGAAATCGGTTGAGAAATACAGGAACACAACGCTTGTGGCCAAAGACGAATTTGGCTATCAGTCCACTCTTGGGGGACTCATTCCAGCGTTTAAGGACAGGGGACAGAGGAAGTATAGTGGAGATCTCTTACAATATTATTATCAGATTGAATGGCCATTACAGTCATCGATGTTGAATACAACTACAACAGATGAAGGTATAGATATCGTTGCCGAGACCAGCTATACCTACAATTCAAGGAACCTGCTCAGCTCTACCAAATACGTACTGGAACAAGCTGAGACCATAGAACAGATCAAATATCCATTTGATCTTAGTGATCCAGTAAGCCTGTCAATGGTGAACAAAAATATGATAGGATTTCCAGTGCTTAAGGAAACTTTCAGGGATGCCAAAAAAACTTCTACAAGCCAGACCATTTACAAGGATTGGGGAGCGGGTCTTATCGCACCCGAAATTATTAAGATCTCCAAGGGAATTGGACCTCTTGAGGATAGACTAAAATACAATGCTTACGATTCCAAGGGCAATCTACTGGAAGTGCAACAGGTGAATGGAATGAAAGTTAGCTATATCTGGGGCTACAATGGTACGCAACCGGTAGCTAAATTGGAAAATATAGCTTATGCCGATATCCCTCAGAATCTAATCTCTGCTATACAGGGCGCTACCGATTTGGCGGTGCCTAATGAAATGCTTGTGCGTAATGCCATAACATCGCTTAGACAAAGTAGCAATGCCCTTCTGCAAAAAGCTTTTATCTCTACGATAACTTATAAGCCCCTAATTGGTATGACTAGTATGACGGATAGCAAAGGAATGACGATTTATTACGAGTATGATAGCTTTGGAAGGTTGAAGACCGAGAAGGACCAATATGGCAATATCGTAAAGAGCTATTGCTATAACTACATTGGACAGCAAATGAACTGTGGGATCCCTGTTCCTGCTTATTTCAACGCTGCACAGAGCCAGTCCTTTACCCGAGACAATTGTTCTGCTGGGCAAACGGGGGGCTCCGTGACCTATACGGTGGCAGCTGGAACGTACAGTTCCACGGTGAGCCAGGTGGCCGCCGACGCCCTTGCGGCGGCAGACATCACCGCTAATGGACAGACTTACGCCAATAGTAATGGCACCTGTACGCAGGTTTACACAAATAGTCTGCAGAGCCAGTCCTTTATCAAAAATAATTGCGGCTCAGGAGAAACCGGAAGCACGGTAACCTATACGGTTGCCGCAGGACAATACAGCTCATCAGTTAGCCAAGCTGCAGCCGATGCCCTTGCCGTAGCGGATATTTCTGCCAACGGACAGAATTATGCCAATAGCAATGGTTCCTGTACCCAGGTTTCGGCTTGTAAACGATATCGCATAGCTATGCCTTTTAGTGAAAGTAACAATCTCTATATCCGCTACAAGCCCTGCGGCAGCACTACCTATGTGACGAGTTCGTTGTGGCAATTGGAGCAGGAAGACACAATGGAGAGCGAGATTGCGGTAATGTTGTGCACAGATAGTCCGATGTATGATATATGGTTCATGTATGGTGAATATGGCCCTTCCCAGATCATCAACGGACTAACCGTAATGCAAATCGGCTCCTGCCAATAACTATAACGCTTACTTTTTATGAAAAAGATATTATCTATTACTACGTTCTTTGGGCTTTGGGCTTCAATATTTGCCCATGCCCAGCAGCATAAGACCTATTCAACTTATAACAATCAGGTCGAGTTAAGTGCCAGTGGCAGTGTAACTTTGCTGCCTGGCTTCCACGCACCTGCTGGCAGTAATCTTAAGATCTTTATCCAGAACAATTGTGGAGCGCTGTCCAGTATGCCTAGCAACAACCAGAACTACGTGCTCACCCGTACCTTCAGGGTGGCGGGCGTGAACGACCAGAGCCTGAACGACGCCCGTGCGCTGTGTCAGGAGAACCAGACCATCCAGTATTTTGATGGGCTAGGGAGGCCATTGCAAACGGTATTAGTAGGAGCAAGCCCCAGTTATCAGGACATTGTAGCTCTTAATGTGTACGACCCGCTAGGCAGGGAAGCGGTAAAATACCAGCCCTATGCCGCCTCAGGCATCAGTGGAAGCTATAGGGCCAATTCCATAGCGGACCAGTTGGCCTTCTATACAGGGCAGCCAGAGACCTCTAGTATTAAACAGACCGCTAACCCTTTTAGTGTAACCATGTTTGAGCCCAGTCCATTAAATCGTGTGGAGCGACAGGGCTTCCCAGGCGCTGCATGGCAACCAGGTGCTGTAGGTACCGAGCATACAACCAGATTAGGTTATGGCACCAACAACAACGATACCAATTACGGGACCAGTGGTTTTGCTGTAAGGTTGTTCAGTGCCAATACCGTGGCCACTGTTGGTCATGAGCATGAACGCACGCTGGCCAGTAGCGGTTTCTCTGAAGCGGGCCAGCTGTACCTTACGATCAGCAAGGACGAGAATTGGCAGGCGAGTGATGGCAAGAATGGAACGGTAGAGGAGTATAGGGACAAGGAAGGGCATGTGTTGCTCAAGCGCATGTTCAACGAAAAATTAGGTAGTACCGAGGTATTGAGCACCTATTATGTGTACGACGATCTGGGCAACCTTAGCTTCGTGCTTCCGCCAGGGGCCAACCCCGATGCGGGGGTTCCCAATGGTACGGTCCTGAAACAGTTCTGCTATCACTACCGTTACGACGGCAGGGGAAGGTTGATCGAGAAGAAGCTGCCTGGCAAGGGCTGGGAACATATGGTATATAACAAGCTGGACCAATTGGTGCTCAGCCAGGATTCCCTACAGCGCATTGCGGGCCAGTGGCTCTTTACCAAATACGATGCCTTGGGGCGTACCATCGTCACGGGTGTGTACGCAAATACCGATAGCAGGGCTTCCTTGGAGGCCCCGGTGAGGGACCATGCCGTACTGTGGGAGGAGAGAGACAATACCAATGCCAACGGAACGGGAACGGGCTACGACCATTTGGCCTATCCAAAGACCGGTATCGTCAATTACCACACATTCAGCTATTACGACGACTACAATTTTTATAATAACACTTTTGGTCAGCCCAACGGTACTACGCAGGTGCTTGCCGAACGAACAAAAGGGCTGCCCACGGCAACAAGAACCAATATCTTGGGCACTGCTACCATGTTGCTATCGGTAAGTTATTACGATAGCTATGGACGTGCCATACAGACCAAGGCTCAGCACCATCTGGATAACGGCACTGATGTGGTGGACATGGAGTACAACTTTGATAGCAGTGTGAAGAGTACCATCCGTACCCACACTAAGGGAGCAAATACTACTGTAGTGGCCAACCGCTACGAGTACGATCATATGGGCCGCAAGACCCAGACCTATCAGAGCACCTATGGCAGTCCGCAGATAAGCGGCACCGAGGTGCTGCTCTCCGAGCTGCAGTACAACCAGATCGGGCAGCTGGAGACAAAGAAATTGCACAACGGCCTGCAGTCCACTGGCTACCGCTACAACGAGCGTGGCTGGTTAACGCACAGCAACAGCACACAGTTTGGCATGGAGCTCAAGTACAACGAGGGCAGCCATCCGCAGTTCAATGGCAACATCTCTGGCCAGAACTACACCAATAACGGCAGCAATGTCTTCACCTACCAGTACGACAAGCTGAATAGGCTCATTAGCGGATCGGCCAGTGGCATGTCCGAGGTACTGGACTATGACCTGATGGGCAATATCAAGAGCTCGGACCGCGACGGTGCTGGAGCAAAAGCCTACAATTACACTGGCAACCAATTACAAAGTGTAACCGGTCTTACGGGAACGTATATCTATGATGGCAATGGCAATGCCACCACCGATGGCCGCAACGGCATTGGGCTTGGCTACAACTACCTTAACCTACCGGTTACTGCTACCAGAGCGGCCACAGGAGGCGATCCAGGGGTGAACATCGCCTATACCTACGATGCCACTGGGGCAAAGCTGGGTAGAGTTTCCGCCATCGGTACCATTGCCGCCACGGATTATGTGAAGGGCATCCAGTACACCAACAATGTCATCGATTTCATACAGACCGAAGAGGGCATCGCCTTCAACAGCGGGGGTAGCTACAGCTACCGTTATAACCTTGGCGACCACCTAGGCAACGTAAGGGCCACCTTCAAGATGAACGGAAGTGCCATCGAGGTGATCCAACGTGACAACTACTACGCCTTTGGTGTGAGGAAATCCGTTAACAACGATATCGGTGCGGTTTCATTGGAAAATAAGTACCTTTACAATGGCAAGGAGTTGCAACAGGAACTGGGGCAGTATGACTATGGAGCAAGGTTCTATGATCCTGTGATAGGTAGGTGGAATGTGGTGGATCCATTGGCAGAAATGCATTTTAATCTGACCGCATACAATTATGTAATGAACAATCCTTTATCTTACAAAGATATGTTCGGCTTAGATACTTTGAGTGCAAATAACGCTACCGCAAATGATTGGAAGAATTTTAATACCAATAAAGACGTCTTCAGAATGAATGAAGTAACGATTATTCTCAACAAAGAGAACAAGGATTTAACCCAGGATAACAATGATTTAAGCGGTATTGTAAGTAGTGCTATGTGGGGCATTAATACAGCAGTTGGAGCAGTGTCTACCTATACCGTTTATTCGGGGAATTATTATAAATGGAATGAAGCATGGCATAAATATAAAACTACTACTGCCTGGAGATGGCAAAAAACACGTTGGAATAATTTTGGTGCTAAGGCTTTGCGAGCAAGGCAATTAGAATCGGTTCTTTCTGCCCGGCAGTTAGCTGGAAAACTTACTAAAGTTGGGGGTGTTCTACTAGTAGCCGATATTGCACTTTCAGGGGAATTAAAACCCTCTCAAGCTATCAATGCAGTAATGCTGGGAGCTTCTACAACTGGAGTGGGAGCCATCGCCGCAGGCGTCTGGTTTTTGGCAGATTTTGGGACCATGGGTGTTAATTATCTTATAAATGGCAAGGCAAAAGGCTTGGGTGATATGATTGATGAGTCCGTGGGAACTTACAAAATGTATGAGGGGGTATATGAGTAGAACCGATGTGAAGAATATATAAGAAATCATCATCAACCAATGCAAGACCGAATTGATCTAAAGAAATAATAACATGAAAAAAACAAAAATTATCAGACTATCTTATGCAATATAAAATTAGCAGTATGAAGTATCCAATCTTTAATATTGGATATAAAGTTTGGGATCTGGTGATTTTGGGGGACTTCTTTATTTATGATGAAATATATAAGGGGGATGAAGATTTCTTCAATACCTATTATCTCGATCAGATTTTTATAGACTGTAACGGTAACACTTTTAAGTTGATTGGAAAAACCCCGATCAAATCGTTTTATAACTTTTTTTTATCTAAGCGTTATAAATTAAATTTTGAAGATAGAGAAAGGAGAATAGAATTAGAAGAACTTAAGGAGCTGTTGACAGATCGAGCTTTACAAATTAAAAGTGATGCGGCAAGAAATGAAATTTATAGACAGATAAAAAATAGCCGATCCATTGAAGAACTGTTAATAGGCTTTTAGTATATGCCGTTTAATGCAAGCATTAGCGTAGCGGTGCTTTTGCTAGAGATGTTCTAGAGTACTGGCGTTTTAATAGTTTAATTATAGCAAAGCGGACAATTAATCGTCCGCTTTTTGTTTTAAGATTATTATTTTACTTTGGGTTGTTCTGTTGTTTTAGTGTAGGTATTAGTTTAGTGGTGCTTGTGTTCTAATTAAGGTAGTCACACGCGGCACGCGTGCGCCAAGGAGGGGGGCAAGTTTATCTCTGGTTCGTATTGGGCAGGGTATTGAAAAAACAGGAACTGCTATGCAATTGGGATTTGACTTTTATGATGGGAAATACAAAGAAGCAAGTTATACGCTAATTTCAGAAACACTTTTCGGGTCATTTGGTAAAATAATAGATAATGCTGCTGATGCACAAAAAGATTACGAAGACTGATCAAGGAGTTTTAAACTTTTTCTCAGATACTTGGGGTAAGTTAACAGATTTTTTATACGAAAAATCACAAGATAAAAAACAATGAATTCTAATGAGATATTAATGCTTTTAAGTGGAATAGTATTTCTCTTTTTTGGTATTTGGTTATTCTTTCATATGCTTAATGAGACAAAAAAAGGATATAGAAGTAAATTTGGAAACGATATAAAACTATATTTCAGCGCTATTTTAGGAATTGTTTTAGGGGCTTTTTTGATATTTAAATCATTGTTTTAATAATGAGAATTAAAAATTTCTTACTTGGCGGAAGTCTTTTGTTTAGGTTTTGACAGGGATGACTTGTGCCTTTAAACAATATTTTTAATATGATTTTGCTTTGGATTGCTCTGTCTTCTGGTTTTTTTTACAAAGCCCAAGTCGGCCTTGCCTCTTTCCTCTTCTAGCGCAAGCATTAGTGTAACGGTGCTTGTGCTAGAGGGTAACGCATTTATAGTTTATTTACAGCATCGCGGACATTAATTGTCTGCTTTTTGTTTCAAGATTGTTATTTTACTTTGGGTATTACTAGGTTAGTCACAAGCTGACGCTTGCGCCAGAGAGGGGGTAAGACTTGCGCAAAGGGAGGCAAAGAAGTTTAATCGATAGAGGCTTCATGCAATAAGTTTCCATCAAAGTCTATTTTATATCTTGTTTTGCCAAAATCTGTTAGCATAATATGGTCATCAGCCAATTTAAATTCCTCTTCACCTTCAAGCGAGACAAAGATGTCCTTGCCTGCAAATTGCCATAATATTTTTCCGTCTTTACCCAAGCGTGTTACTTGGAGTTCGCCGTGTACCACATAGTCTTTTTGCAGTTTGAATATTTGGAAACAAGTAGCTTGATCCGCTTGCGTTTTCCATTTCAAATTAAGCTCAGGGGCCATCAAGCAAAATATCGTGTCGCAACAACAAATAATCAATTGATCATTGTCCATTAATGAAGAGCTTTGATGAATACCCGTTGCGCCGCCAGAACCAATAATAATGCAGCTGTCAATAATTTGTCCTTCCCTATGAATTTTAATTCCGTGTTTGGAAGAGGGGTGTTGCTCCTCATCATTTCCAAAGTATACCTTGTGATAGTTGAAGTGATGGTGTTCTGAGCCATGTTGATAAGTAGCTTCATCAAGTACATCAATTATAAAGTCTTTGTACAAGTATCGTTTCATTTTATTGGGGTCTTCAAATGGGAGATTTGATTTCTTGGTTTTCTTATGGTAACGTTTCTAGGGTTTTTAAGATATACACCATTGAATTTGATATCCTGTTTCTTTACCAAAGCACTGTCGAATTTTAACTTTCCGTTTCTAATTTCATAAAAACTGGAAGGATTATAGTACATAGAGTCGGGGTGAGGATGAGCTTCAGTAATATCAAAACCACCATATTCTATGAAACCATCACCATCGATATCCGTAAATGACATTGTTTTGCTTTTGGGGTTGCTATCGAAAACACTTGAGGAAAGGTAAGTTACCTTTTTAGCCTTTGTGTCAATGCTGTATGCAGCTAAATAATCTAAGTTGGGGCGTCCGTCGCACTCCATAAAAAATAGCACTTCGCCATTATCGATAATAAGTCGACTGTATTTGCTTTCTTCAACTAGATAATTTGAAGTATCGGTGAATATTTTTTCATCATTTAAAAAAAATGCTTGATGGTACTGATTGCCAACCGCATTGTAAGCTCGCTTAATTGTGAGAGTGTTGAAACGGTCAATTTTAAAAGAGAGAGGAATGTAATTGGTATCCATACCAGATTTGACGCTTCGTATCGCTACTTTAGCTGGCGTGTTCACCAAAGCCTTGTCAATAGATTTCTCTCTTTCTGTGCAGCTCATTAAGACCACCAGCATTGAAATTAAAATACGTTTCATACAGACCTAAACTAATACATCTATCAAAGATGTGCAAATTTCACAGTTTACAGGAGATCACGTAACCGTAAATTCATTATGATAGCGCCACCTAAACCTTTGCGGTTAGATTATTCTAATCTTCCAGTTGAAAATGCTATCGGAGCTGATGCTCCAAAAATTCATTTCCTATGTTTTTAATTCACGGGTAAGATTTCTAGTTGCACTCAGAATGACAAATAGCAATGGCGCTAGGTAATTCCCCTCTTTTAGAGGGGTGCCCAACGGGCGGGGTGTTCTTGGTTAACGTGGCAGTGCTTGCAGTTTTATAGTTACAAATGCCAAAAAGGCGAAGCTTTGTGCCCTTTGCGAAAATTTTATCCCGTATATACGGGATTGCGGTTAGATTATTCTAATCTTCTAGTATAAACCACCACCGATGTTGATACCCAAAAATTCATTTCCCAACAAAACATAAAGCCTGTAAATTGTTTTATCCTATATTTGATTAAACGAGCGCTTACATGCTGCAGCAACAAACCATCTGGATCTTAATCGCCGAAATTGCCTATCTCCTCATCTTGGGCATTACCTGTTTCCGTATTGTTTTAGATACCCGATCTGGCAGCAAAACCTTAGCTTATTTATTGTTCGCTATTTTTGTGCCTATTGTAGGAATTGCCTTTTACTTTTCCTTTGGGGTAAACTACCGCAAGCGTAAAATGTACGATAAGAAGCTAAACGTAGATGACCAGTTCAAAAAAGAAGTGCATCTGCTGTTTCAGGCACATAACCTAGAAGAAGCCATTCATAGCGATGAGGTTTTGCTCAAGTCCGAACGTTTAATTAAGCTGTTGGCCAATAGAAAATCAAACCGAGCTTTCCTGCTGCCCAATAACGATATCCGTTTACTGTTTAATGGAGAGGAGAAATTTCCAGCCCTCATTGACGATTTGCTACAAGCCAAGCACCATATCCATATCGAGTATTACATTTACGATAATGATGAAATAGGCAATACCATTAAAGAAATTCTGATAGAGAAAGCCAGGCAAGGCGTTAAAGTAAGAGTCATTTATGATGATTTTGGCAGTAAGAGCATCAGGAGGAACATTGCCAGGGAACTACAAAAGCACGGGGTAGAAGCCTATCCTTTTAATAAAATCAGGTTGCTGTTTTTAGCCAACAGGCTCAACTATCGTAATCACCGTAAAATTGTGATCATTGATGGCATTATTGCCTATACCGGTGGCATTAATGTGAGCGATAAATACATTAACGGACCGAATAACGAAACCTACTGGCGAGATACCCATCTCCGCATTAAAGGCGCAGGAGCCATGGCACTGCAACAGATCTTTATTTCCGATTGGAACTTTTGTAGCGACGAGCATCTTACCGTAACTGGGAATCAATATTTTCCTTTTAAGAACATGGAGATGTACGGCAAGGGTAAACTACAGGTAATTTCCAGCGGACCCGATTCAGATTTGCCGAATATCTTGTTCGCCACCTTACAGGCCATTCACAGTGCCAAATCGGAGATATTGCTCACTACCCCTTATTTTATCCCCGATGAAACCTTACAACAAAGTTTGCTGATGGCCGCCATGGGTGGGATAGATGTAAAGCTCTTGGTGCCCGAAAAAGGAGACTCTAGAATTGTGGATAGCGTATCGCGGATTTACTTTGAGGAGCTATTGCAGGCAGGCGTGAAAATATACCTTTACAAACGGGGCTTTATCCATGCCAAAACCTTTGTGGTAGATGGCGTATTGGCTTCCGTGGGTACCGCAAACCTCGACTTGAGAAGCTTCGATTTGAACTTCGAGGTATCGACCCTCATTTACGACACCCAGATTGCAGAGCGGTTGCGTACTGCATTTTATAATGATTTGCAGCACAGTGAACAGCTTTTTTACACCCGTTGGATCAAGCGTTCCCTATGGATTAAAGGTTTGGAAAGGGTACTGAGATTGGTTTCTCCTTTTATGTAATTCTATTTCCTTCGTATTGCAGATTTAATCTTAAATGTTTGATGTCACCCTTTCAGGATTTTTCATCCGTTGCTTAATTTGCTAGAATATAGCACCACTTCGTGGTTAGATGTGATGTCTAAAAGGAATAACGTCTTGTGTGTTGGGGTTTATCCTGTTGATTCTCTCTTTGTCGTACCTCCCGCTCTAAATGACCATAGTGACACTGTTCCGTCATCTCGACGATCGCAGGAGGAGAGATCTAGCAATTTGGTTTCGGGTTTAGTTGTGGGGAATAAATCGATTGTAAATCTTTTATGTGTTTATGGGAATAGTGTTTTGTACGATTAACAAATAAAATCCAAAGGACTGACACTATTCTAGAAACATAAAACGATTAACCAACCACGAAGTGGTGACATAAGATGAGTTTAAGTATGTAGTTAGATCTCTCTCCCGAAAGTTCAGGATCGAGATGACGATCATAGCACTATCCCGCCATCTCGACCGTAGCGGAGAGATCTTTGGATTTGCTATGCTATAATACAATACAATTTTGAACACGCAGTTAGATCTCTCCTCCTGCGATCATCGAGATGACGATAATAGCAGCGGAAGGAGGGACTCGAACCGCTATCAACAATCCGCCTACAATCTATCCCTCTACCAATTTAGTAGGCGCATAGCCAAACAGCTTCTTAAAAGCAAAAGAGAAATGGGATAAATCCTCAAATCCTAAGTCCAGATAAATATCCGTTGGCTTCTGTTGCTTTTTGGTGAGCAGAAAATGCGCTTCCTTTAAACGTTTTTGGATGAGCCATCGACTAGGGGTATCGGCAAATACCTTTAGGAAGTCCCTTTTAAAAGAAGAAAGACTTCTGCCAGTGAGGTAAGCAAAGCGCTCAATTCCTACATTGAATTTGTAGTTTTTGTTCATAAAGGCCTCTAGATCTATTTTAGCAGGAATCCC
>NZ_JAELTX010001011.1 GCF_016429065.1 Pedobacter sp. ASV17 | reverse complement strand
CCCCCCCCCCCCCCCCCCCCCCCCCCCCCCCCCCCCCCCCCCCCCCCCCCCCCCCTTTTCAAGCAGAAGACGGCATACGCGATCTTGTAATTCGTCTCGTGGGCTCGGAGATGTGTATAAGAGACAGTTGTAACTACGAACGGTATCCATCCTTTTTATTTCTTCCATGACCTCTGTTCTATCGATACAAATTTAATAAACCTATCGCTGCAAATACCGCGTCTGGGCCAAATCAGTAAAAATGGTAAAAACA
>NZ_JAELTX010001010.1 GCF_016429065.1 Pedobacter sp. ASV17 | reverse complement strand
CCCCCCCCCCCCCCCCCCCCCCCCCCCCCCCCCCCCCCCCCCCCCCCCCCCCCCTTTTCAAGCAGAAGACGGCATACGCGATCTTGTAATTCGTCTCGTGGGCTCGGAGATGTGTATAAGAGACAGGGTATCAGCAGTAGAAGAAACAGGTGTAACCTCTACCGTTACTGGATCTTTTAAAATGGTATTGGCCAACTTTTCTATCTCTGGTGGCATTGTTGCCGAGAAGAATAAAGTTTGTCTTTTTTGAGGC
>NZ_JAELTX010000124.1 GCF_016429065.1 Pedobacter sp. ASV17 | reverse complement strand
CCGTTAAACGTTCATCGGCTAAAGGCTTGCGCTTATCTTCTTTTCCAATGCAGTCCTCTAATATTTTCTTAACTTCTTTATTAGACACCTCTTCACCGCTTTCGGTTTGGATAGCTTCAGAGAAGAAAGATTTTAAAAGAAAGGTGCCAAACTCGGTTTGTACATATTTAGAGTTAGCTACCCTTGATACGGTAGAAATATCCATATCAATCTTGTCTGCAATATCTTTTAAGATCATGGGTCTTAACTTACGCTCGTCGCCAGTTAGGAAATAATCATATTGATAGTGCATAATGGCATTCATGGTTTTTAGCAAGGTTTGTTGTCTTTGCTTAATGGCATCAATAAACCATTTAGCCGAGTCAAGCTTTTGCTTTACAAACTGAACGGCTTCCTTCATCTTCTTATCTTTTTGCGAAGCCTTGTCGTAATGTTCAAACATGTCCATATACGAACGGCTTACCCTTAATTCAGGAGCATTTCTAGCATTCAAAGTAAGCACTAAAACCCCGTCATTATTACTGATATGAAAATCAGGGATGATTTGCATTTGCTTAGTCGTTACCTGATTTGAATCCCCTGGTTTTGGATTTAGACGCAAAATTTCGGCAACTACTTCTTTAAGCTCCTCGCTGTTAAGGCCAACGGCACGTTCCAGTTTATCGTAATGTTTTCTGGTAAACTCATCAAGGTGATGCTCAACAATTTCAATGGCCTTTTTAATCAAAGGATTATTGGTATCCTTTTTCTTTAATTGCAAAGTCAAGCATTCTTGCAAGTCTCTGGCTGCAATTCCAGCTGGGTCAAAGCTTTGGATAAGTTTTAGCATTTCCAATACATCCTCTTCCTCTACCATCACATTTTGTGAGAAGGCCAAATCATCAATCATAGACGTGATGGGTCTGCGTAGGTAACCATCGTCATCTAAACTGCCAATAATTTGTTTGCCTATAATAAAGTCTTGATCAGACAAGGGAACTAAATCCAATTGCTGCTGTAAGCTTTCAAAAAAAGTAGTTTCAATGGCAATAGGTGTTTCCTTCTTGTCTTCCTCATCGTCGCCATTGTTATATGAAGTGCTATAGTCGTTGGTACTATCGTCCTGTAGGTAATCGTCCACATTGAACTCATCCATCCCAGTGTCTTCACCTTTATCGCCATCAAAGTCGTCTCTATCGTCCTGTAGGTCATCGTATTCACCTTTAGGCTCTTCTAAAGTCATTAAACTCGAATCTTCAAGCGCAGGATTTTCTTCTAATTCTTCTTTGATGCGGGTATCTAAAGCAACTGTTGGCACCTGCAACAATTTGATAAACTGGATTTGTTGAGGCGATAGTTTTTGTAATAACTTTTGCTGAAGATGTTGTTTTAGCATATTTGGGATGAATTCGAGTTCCAAAAATAAACAAATGCTTTAGATTTTTGTTGGTTTAATTTGATTAATTAATCTTCTTTTCAGTAAGTTTACGATAACTAAAAATTAAATACCTAACTAAAAACACGTTTATATGGGATTTGTAAAAGAATTTAAAGAGTTTGCCGTAAAAGGCAATGTAATGGACTTGGCTGTCGGTGTGATCATTGGTGGCGCTTTCGGGAAAATTATCGACAGCGTGGTGAAGGATTTGGTGATGCCAATTGTTTCGGCCATTATTGGGCAACCGGACTTTAGCCAATTATATATAGTGCTAAAAGGAGAGGTGCCAGCAAATACTGCTTTAGAGGAAGCACGAAAGATACCGGAAACAGCAATTTTTGCTTATGGTAACTTTATCACCGTTGCCATTAACTTCTTATTGTTAGCTTTAGTGATCTTTTTGATGGTTAAAGGAATAAATAGCATGAAACGAAAAGAAGAAGTTGCTCCAACGGTACCGCCAGCACCAACTAAAGAAGAAATTTTACTTGGTGAGATCAGAGATTTACTAAAAAATAAATAAGAATAATTGAAAATTGGCATACCTTTCTTTTTGTTTACATGAAATAGAAGGGTATGCTTTTTTATGCCCAAAAGTTACGTTAATGATATGAAAAAACTTGTTTTAATCCTTGCACTGATGTCTAGCACCTATGCATTTGCCCAAACTAAAGCGGAACAAAGTCTTTTAACTGCTGTAGAAAAACTGAAAAATGCCATGGTCAGTGGCGAGCGTAAAGACCTAGAAGATATTGCCGCTACTGATTTAAGCTATGGCCATTCTGGTGGAAAAGTGGAAGATAAAGCCACTTTTGTAGAAACCATTGCTAGTGGTAAATCTGATTTTGTTAGTATAGACTTGGCCAACCAAACCATTAAAATTACAGGCAATACGGGAGTGGTACGGCACGAGTTGCATGCTAAAACTAACGATGGAGGTAAACCAGCAGAAGTTCACTTGGGCATTTTGTTAGTTTGGCAGTTACAGGGTAAAGATTGGAAGTTATTGGCCAGACAGGCTTTTAAGTTGCCTCACTAAACTATCTGATGTAGAGATTGGTGTCTAAAACCTTTTTCTCAAACTCTTCAATAGGATATTTAGCCTCAATAATTTTAAGGAGCATTTCGGTAGCAAGTCGGCCTATTTCATAGGCTGGCTGCCTTACCGAAGTAAGCGAAGGATTGAAAAGATCCAACACATCCGAATTACTGAAACCTGCAATCGCCATATCATTCGGTACGGATACGTTCAGGTTTTTAAATACACTTAAACAGCCTGTACTTAACCTGTCGCCAGCCACAAAAATGGCATCAGGTTTATCTTTCAAGGCCAATAATTCTTTAATGGCCGTTTCTGTTTCCTCGTAAAGCATTCCACCGTGAGGACAGTATTTTACATAATCTTCCCTAAAGTCTATCCCATGATGAGCTAAAGCTTTTTTATAGCCTGATAAACGCTCTATGCTAATAGAAAGGTAGCTTGAACTGGTGAGATGGGCAATTTTTCTGTAGCCAGATTTGATTAAATAATCAGTGGCCTCAAACGCACCTTTTTCGTTGTCAGCAATTACTTTATGGGTCACAATCTCGTCTGCTACGCGATCAAAGAAAACAATAGGTAAACCTTTATCGTGTAGAGATTTTAGGTGTGAAATATCTGAAGTTTGTGAAGATAGCGAAACTAAAAGTCCATCCACCGATCTGGAGGCTAAATGGTTCACGTTGATCACTTCTCTTTCATAAGATTCATGTGTTTGGGAGATGATGACGTGATAACCTTTATCGTAGGCAATGGATTCAATGCCATCTACCGCCTGCGAAAAATAGCTATTGGCCACTTCGCTTACCACCACACCAATAGACTTACTTCTACGCTCTTTTAAACTTAAAGCAATAGGGTTGGGTTTATAGCCAATTTGCTTTGCATAATCCGTAACCAGTTTTTTAGTGGCCGGACTTATTTCGTACGTGTCTCTCAATGCTCTGGAAACAGTGGAAGTAGAAAGGCCAAGTGCTTTTGCGATATCTTTAATGGTTACGGGCTCGAACATGCTTTATTTGTAAAATTACGGAGTTTATGATGCTAAATAAGTATCTCAAAAATAGTACTATTTATCTATTGTACTAAAGATATAATTTTTGCTTGATTTTGGCAACGTTGTCGGGAACGATTGCATAAATTTATAACTGCCCATCAGTGCTATATCTTAAAAAAACGTTGTAGAATTGTTTAGGGATGGCTCTAAACCCATTTCGCATATAACCAAATTTTAACCATATTGTATGAAAAAAATCTTACTGTTTTTTTGTGTATTGGCTATGGGTATCCAATTAGCGCATGCGCAAACAAGACCAGTGACAGGAAAGGTAACCGAAAAGGCTACCGGATCGCCACTTCCTGGTGTAGCCGTAACCATTAAAGGAACAAAGAACGCCGTATCTACCGATGTTAACGGTATATACAAAATTTCAGTCCCTTCTACAAGCGATGTAGTTTTGGTGTTTAATTCAATAGGCTTCGATAAATTGGAGGTAGCTGTGGGCACTAAAAGCCAAATAAATGCTGCATTAGAAGAAAGCTCAACCGCACTTAACGAAGTAAAAATTGTAAATATTGGCTATGGTACTGTAAAAAGAGAAGCCATTACTGGTGCTGTTTCATCTGTAAATGCTGCTACTATTGCAGCAGCTCCAGTTTCATCTGCTTTGGAAGCCATTCAAGGTAGGGTAGCAGGTGTTAACATCGCTACTACTGAAGGATCTCCAGATGCGGAAATTAATGTTCGTGTTAGGGGAGGATCTTCTATCACTCAAAGTAATGAGCCTTTGTATATTGTTGATGGTTTTCCAGTGAACACGATATCTGACATTGCACCGCAGGATATTGAAAGTATCGATATCTTAAAAGATGCATCATCTACTGCAATTTATGGATCTCGAGGGGCAAACGGTGTAATTTTAGTGACTACTAAAAGCTCAAGAGATAGTAAAACAAGTATCTCTTACAACCTATTTGGTGGTTTTAGAAAAATTGCAAATACTTTAGATGTATTGACACCTGCTGATTATGTTTTATGGCAATATGAACATGAAAGATTAATTACACCTGGTACTGGTTCATTATCTGGTTATACAGATTATTTTGGAGCATATGAAGACATGGACATGTACAAGGATATTGCCTCAAATGATTGGCAGGATATTGTTTTTGGACGCAGAGGCAACACAATCAACCATAATTTAAGTATTATGGGCGGAAGCGATAAAACCAAATATAGCTTAAGCCATAATTTTGTGAAAGATAGAGCAATTATGATGTTGTCAGGCTTTCAACGTCAAAACATCAATTTTAAGTTAAATCATAAGCTTTATAAAAGTCTTTCTCTAGATTTAGGTTTACGTTACTCTGATACTAAAATCAATGGGGGTGGTGCTAATGAAACTAAAGAAGTTTCTTCTGCAGACTCTCGCTTAAAATATGCAGTGTTGTACCCTCCTTTTTCGGTGCCTGGTTTAACTACAGCAGATAACATTGAGGATGATTTCAACTTATATACACCAACTACTGCCATTAGTGATAACGATCAGTTAATTACTCGCAGACAATATACGTTCAGTGGTGCCTTAACTTACGATATTAACAGTGATTTGAAATTTAGATCAGATGTAGGTTATGAGGTTGGAAATAATACCAATGATCGTTTTTATGGACTCACTACGTATTATGTGAGAAACGTTCCTACGGCGTTAAATCAAAATCAGCCTGCGTTAACGATAGCAAATTCGCAAAGAATATCTTTGAGAAGTACCAATACTTTGAACTATAATTTCAAGAAGCTTTTACCAAATGATCATAATTTAACTGCTTTAATTGGACAGGAGTATTTGAAAGTTGAGAACTCTACGCTTACAAATGTAATTCATGGCTATCCAACAACTTTTAGCTTTGATGATACTCGTCATTTTACGACATTAGGTACGCCATTTTCGATTGATAATGCTTTTGCTCAAGATGATAAACTATTATCGTTTTTTGGTAGAGCAAATTATGATTACAAAGGTAAATATTTGTTGAGCGTAGCATTTAGAGCTGATGGTTCTTCAAAATTTGCACCAGGCAACCAGTGGGGATATTTTCCATCTGTATCAGCTGCTTGGAGAATTATCCAGGAAAATTTCATGTCTGGCACGAAATCATGGTTATCTGATTTGAAACTAAGAGCAAGTTACGGAGAGTCTGGTAATAATAATATTCCTACAGGACAAGTATTGCAAGCTTACACTAACGCTACTACATCTTGGATTAATGGTGCGTCCAACTTTTGGTCCTTAGGTAAAATTATGTATAACCCAGATCTAAAATGGGAAACTACCGTGTCTCGTAACATTGGTTTAGATTTTGGATTATTTAATAACAAAGTGACTGCTACCGCCGATGTTTACTTGAACAATACGAAAGATTTGTTAATACTTTATCCAATTACAGGGGTAGGTTACGAAGCACAATATAGAAACATTGGTGAGACTCAAAATAAAGGTTTGGAGTTTAGTGTTAACTACCGTGCAATACAAAAGAAAAATTTTGACCTCGGTTTCAACGCTAACATTTCGTTTAATAGAAACAAAGTAGTTTCATTGGGAGCCATCGAAAATATCAATGGAACTTCCGGATGGGCTTCAACTGCAATTGGTGAAGACTATAAAGTGTTAGCAGGAATGTCATTAGGCCAGATTTATGGTTACAAAAGTGCTGGCAGATATGAGGTGTCAGATTTTTCAGGGGTAAATGGTTCTACTTGGACTTTAAAAACAGGTGTGCCAAATTCTAGCTCGGTAGTTGGTAATATCAGACCCGGACAACATAAATTGGTAGATGTTAATGGTGATGGTGTCGTAAATACCAGCGATAGAACAATTATTGGTAACGCATTGCCAAAACATACTGGAGGTTTCTCGTTAAACGGTCGTTTGTTTGACTTTGACTTCGCAGCTTATTTTAACTGGAGCTATGGCAACGATGTATATAATGCTAATAAGATTGAATATACTTCAACTGGAAACACTAGCTACAGGAATTTAATTAGCCAAATGGCCTCTGGAAGCAGATGGACCAACCTTCGTGGTGATGGTACGATTAGTAATGATCCTGCAGAGTTAACCGCAATGAATGCTAATACTACTTTATGGTCACCATACACAAATTATGTATTGTCTGATTGGGCAGTAGAAGATGGTTCTTTCTTAAGACTTTCTACAGTAACCTTAGGTTATACCTTGCCTACAAGTATTACAAATAAGATTCGCTTGAAGAAAGTGAGATTTTACTCTTCTGTTAATAATGTGTTTGTTTGGACAAACTACTCAGGCTACGATCCTGAAGTTTCAACCAGAAGGAGTACAGGTTTAACACCTGGTGTTGACTACTCGGCATATCCAAGAAGTAGGTCAGTTATATTCGGTTTAAATGTTAACTTTTAATGCGAAGCGTAATGAAAAAAAATAATTATATAAGTTTGTTTTTAGCTGCATTATTGATGTTAAGCAGCTGTAAAAGAGCACTGGATGCGCCTTTGAAATCTTCGATAGAAGACAAAGAGTTGTATTCTACGGTTCGTTTGGCCGAGGGTGTAATCACTGGTATTTTGCAGACATTTGCAGAAACCAATTCATATAGAGGTAGATATATCGCACTTTATGGTTCTAATACAGATACAGAGATTTTATCGGGTATTACTTCTTTCACCACAGAGAAATCGCGTATGGGTAACTATAATACCAACGTTAACAATACTCAAATGAATTCTAGTACAAATGTATACGCCATGTTATATTCTGGTGTTGAACGTGCTAATTTAGCAATCAAAGGGTTTAAGGCTTATGGTGATATAGACAACAATACACAATTGGCTCAGCTTTATGGGGAAGTATTAACCTTAAGAGCCTTCATGTATATGGACTTAATTAAAGGATGGGGCAACGTGCCGGCTAGATTTGAGCCTGTAACTAACGCAACCTTGAATTTGCCTAGATCTGATATGGATGTTATTTACAAACAAATTCTTGCTGATTTGGTTGAAGCTGAAAAATATTTAGCTTGGCCAAATGCAACTACAAGAACTAGTACTGTAGAAAATGTTAATAAAGCTTTTGCTAAGGGATTAAGAGCTCGTATAGCTCTGATGGCTGGCGGGTACAACATGCACCTTGATGGCACTACACGCTTAAGTACCGATCCTGAACTGACAAAAAGCAAAATGTACCAAATTGTTAAAGATGAGTGTTTGGCACTGATCAATGAAAACCGTGGAGTTTTGATGCCTAGCTTCCAAACAGTATTCCAAAACTTATGTAAAGAGATTACAGCTGCAGGACAAGAGTCAATGTGGGAACTTCCATTTGCAGAAGGTAGGGGCAGGGTAATATTTGACTTAGGTGTAAACCACGCAAGTGTTGATAAATATACCGCTCAAGCTCGTGGTGGTTCAGTATTGGCAAATCCTGCTGTTTGGTATGAGTATGATAAGGAAGATACGCGTAGAAACGTTAGTGTTACGCCATACGGATGGGGGGCAGCTACAGCTTCTACTGCTGTTCAAAAGGTGTCTACATTGAGCACGATGTATTTAGGGAAATATCGTTATGAATGGATGACGAGAAGAGTAACTTCTACAAATGATGACGGGATCAATTGGATGGTGATGCGTTTCTCGGATGTGATTTTAATGGCAGCAGAAGCAGTTAATGAAATTGACGGTCCTGCAGCTGCACTTCCTCAAGTAAAGAAAATTGTGGATAGAGCTTATGGAAGTAATACTGCAAAAGCAGCGGCGTACATGACCTATGCAGCTTCATTTAGTGATAAACAGCAATTCCTAGAAAATGTAATCATGAAACAAAGAGCTTTAGAGTTTGTAGGTGAAATGATTAGAAAACAAGATTTAATTCGTTGGAATAAATTAGATGCTGCGTTAGCGACTAACAGAACGAACTTGCAGGATTTGCATAATAAAGCGAATAATTATGCTCAATGGCCAACAAAAGTATATTGGAAGTTAAATGCAGATAATGAAACCATTGATATTTATGGTTTAGATAAGGGAGATACAGACGCTATTGGTGCTGCTAAAACTGGTTACACGGCCGTAGATTGGAAACTTTCTTCAACTACCTCTGGCACTTCGGTAGAAACTTGGAACGCACTTTACGTAAAACAACCAAGTAAGCAGCCTCACTGGCCTATTTGGCAAGTGTTTTTAGAAGCTTCCGATGGTAAACTAAATAACAGTTATTTAGGACTTTAATTTGACTGACAATGAAAAGAAATTTTAAAAACATATTTAATATTGCATTGGCAGTTTTGTTACTAGCTAGTGGTTGTAAAGAAAATGAGCTGGGAGTAGTTGAGCCAACTTTTGCAAGATCATTTGCCGTGAGTGGTTTGAAGGTGGTCATTTCAGGTAAGGTTAATGCTGTTTTTACTTGGGAGAAAATTAAGAATACAAAATCCTATACCATTGAAATTTACCAAACAGCAGATTATACAGGAACACCTGTGCGTACTGTTTCAAACATTGCAAATACATTAATAACTTATACGGTTACAAATCTGAGTGGAGATACACAGTATTACGCAAGAATAAAATCTATAGGTAACGAAGGTTCTAGCGATTCTAAATGGGTAAATATCGCATTTAAAACTGAGCCAGAGCAGATTTTTCAAGACATCACATCCGATAAGTTAACCCCAAATTCAGTTACATTAAATTGGCCTGCAGCTTCTACGGTTACCAGTATCAAAGTAATGCCTGGCGATATCACCAAGGTTTTAACAACAGGTGAAATTGCTGCTGGACAAGCTACTGTTACGGGTTTATCACCTTTGACCACTTATACTGCTACTATTTTAAATAATACTGCGGTAAGAGGAACTAAAAATTTTACTACGCTTCCCAACCTGCCAACTGGTGCAGATGTGGTTTACGTAACTGCAACTGATGATTTGGCTGCTAAAATTCAAGCAGCTACAGCTAGCACTAGGTTCGTAATTTTACAAGGGACCAAATACAATTCTGATGCAACTGTTGTACTACCAGCAGGATTGGACATCAGTATTATTGGGGAAGCAGGGCCTGTAAAGCCAATTGTTTCATTTTCATTGATTACATTACCTACTATAGGAGGTAAGCTTCACTTCGAGAATGTAGATTTAACGGGTTATGCCAATGGAGATGTTACAGGCACTAAGCGTCAGTATTTAATTAACCAGAGCACAGCTTCCATTATGGAGCAGGTATCTTTTGAAAATTGTACCATTAGAAACTTGGTTAATACTCCAATGCGATTACAAGGTACGGCCATCATTACAATCAATAAAGTAATAGTAAATAATTGTATAGTTGATGATATTAGTAACAACGGAAGTAACGGAGCCTATGCATTTATTAATACAAATGTTGCCACAGGTAAGGTTAATAATATTGCCATTACTAATAGTACATTTTCTAATATTGGTTACGGATTAATATTGCACAACTTGGCACCTTCGGTTTCGGTAGCGGTAGAGAACAATACCTTCTATAACATCGTAGGTGATGCTAGATACTTAATTGATTATAATGCTCAAATAGTTTCTACATCTTATACTTTTAAAAATAATATTTTAGGAAAAACCTATTCTCCTGCAAATACAGGAAGAGGTATCAGAGGGGGGACAACGGCAACCTTGGAGAATAATTATCAAGCATCTGATGTTACATTTTCAGCAAATGCTATTCCTGGAATAAATACTTACAGTGGCACTAGTACCACGTTGTTTACTGCACCAGCAACAGCTAATTTCAAAATTAAGGATGACACTTTCGCTGGCAAAGCTAGTGCAGGTGATCCAAGATGGAGATTATAGGTAATCATTTTTAGATTGGGGCTCAAAAGGCCCCAATCTAATTTAATCCTTTTTCAAATTTATGTTTCGTCATTTTCTTTTAGCTTCTTATTTCTTATTTGCATTTTTATTTCCCATGAAGGAAGATAAAACAACGGTTTTCATCATAGGGGATTCCACAGCAGCCAATAAGCTGACTACAGCCTATCCAGAAACAGGTTGGGGCATGCCTTTTACCTATTTTTTCGATCAAAGCGTTACGGTAAATAACTTGGCTAAAAACGGACGAAGTACACGTACTTTTCTAAGTGAAGGTTTATGGACCACCGCTTTATCCACCATGAAAAAAGGGGATTATGTCTTCATCCAATTTGGACATAATGATGAAAGTAAAGAAAAGGTAGATCGTTATACCACGCCAGAACAATACAAGGAAAACTTGACCAAGTTTGTAAATGAAGCTAGAGCTAAACAAGCTATGCCAATTTTAATTACGCCTGTATCCAGAAGAAAATTTGATAAAGAAGGAAAAGCCCTTGAAACCCATCAGGAATACACGCCATTGGTAAAGGAAATTGCGGCAAAATGGAATGTTCCCTTAATTGATTTGGATGAAAAAAGTCGTGCACTTTACCAACAAATGGGCGAGGAAAATTCTAAATTGTTATTTCTACAATTGCAAGCCAATGAGCATCCAAATTATCCAGAGGGCAAAGTAGATAACACTCACTTTAGTGAGTTGGGTGCTAGAAAAATCGCCCAAATTGTACTTCAAGAAGTTAAAAATCTTAAGCTTCCTTTAGCTAACCAAGTGATAAAACCAATCGTTAAAAAGTAATGAGTACAAAGTGGTTATGTAGTTTGTTGATTTTGTGGTGCTGTAGCTTTTCAGCGATGGCACAACCTAAAACTACATACGATTTTGTAGTGGCACAAGATGGCTCCGGTAATTTTACCACCGTGCAGGAGGCCTTAAATGCAGTACCAGATTTTAGGAAAGTAACCACAACGATCTTCATCAAAAATGGCATTTATAAGGAGAAACTTAATCTTTCTCCATCTAAACATCTAGTCACTTTAATTGGAGAAAGTAATACCAAAACCATCTTAACTTACGATGACTGGGCACAAAAAAAGAACATCTTTGGTGAAGAAAAGGGCACTTCTGGTTCATCAAGCTTTTATGTATATGGTCCTCAGTTTACAGCGCAGAACATCACTTTTCAAAACACCGCTGGTCCAGTAGGTCAAGCAGTGGCGTTGTTTGTTGCTGGCGATAAGGCTCGCTTCATTAACTGTAGAATGTTAGGCTTTCAAGATACGCTCTATACCTATGGTTATGCCAGCAGACAGTATTACTACAAATGCTACATAGAAGGAACGGTAGATTTTATTTTTGGTTCCTCTACTGCGGTTTTTGAAGACTGTGAAATCTTCTGTAAAAAAGCGGGTTACATTACAGCGGCATCTACACCTGACAGTATCAAATACGGCTACGTGTTTTTCAATACCCGTATTCATGGTGATGCACCAGAAGGTTCATTTTATTTAGGCAGACCATGGCGTCCGTATGCTAAAACCGTATTCATTAACTGCGACTTAGGAAAACAGATAAAATCTGAAGGTTGGCATAACTGGAACAAACCCGATGCTGAAAAAACGTCGTTCTACGCCGAATATCAGAGCAAAGGCTCGGGAGCAAACAACAATGCACGTATCAAATGGTCGCATCAGCTTACCGATAAGGAAATAAGCGAAAACTATACGCTCGAGAAAATTTTTAACGGTTGGAAACCGATGGAATAATCCTTCGGCCCAACGTAATGAAATCTATTTAGAACATGAAAAAACTCATATTCTTATGGTGCTGTCTTGCCGGGTTTTTGGCCTCAAAAGCACAGGATTATCCCAAGGAGTTAAAGGTGGCCAAAGATGGTAGCGGAAATTATATGACCATTCAGGAAGCGGTAATGGCTGTTCGTGACTATAGTGATGTACCTGTCAACATCTATATCAAAGGGGGCATTTATAAAGAAAAATTAGTTATTCCCGCACAAAAAACGAAGATTAGGCTTATTGGCGAAAACAAGGAAAATACGATTATCACCTATGATGATTACTCGGGAAAAGGGAGCATTAATACTTACACTTCTCATTCGGTTTTAGTGCAGGGGAATGAGTTTGTAGCAGAAAATCTAACTTTCGAAAATAGTGCGGGTGCAGTGGGACAGGCAGTAGCCTTGCACGTAGAAGCAGATCGGGTAATCATTAAAAACTGTAAGATTATTGGAAACCAAGACACGTTGTTTCCTTCGGCAGACACCAGCAGACAATATTATGTGGATTGTTACATTGAGGGCACTACAGATTTTATTTTTGGGGCGGCAACCGTAGTTTTCGAACGCTGTCACATCCATAGTAAAAAGAACTCTTACATCACGGCTGCATCTACGACAGAACATCAAGCTTTTGGTTTCGTTTTTTTCAGCTGTAAACTTACCGCAGCGCCCGAATTTAAGAAAGTTTATCTCGGTAGACCATGGCGACCTTTCGCTAAAACAGTTTTTATCAATACCGAAATGGGCGACCATATTTTACCACAAGGCTGGAGTCCTTGGAATAAGAATGACAACCATAAACAAAGCTATTATGCAGAATATGGCTCGTTTGGACCAGGTTATGTTGCAGGTCAACGGATTGAATGGTCCCATCAACTCAGCAAAAAAGAGCTCAAGAAATATACCCTTAAAAACATTTTCTCAGGCAACAATAAATGGCTGCCAGAAACTAAATAACCAAAAAGATGAGAAGAAACCAATTATACTTATTATTAGGCGCTTTTGCCTTGTTAAGTTGCTCAAAAAAAACGGAAGCACCTGTGGTAAAGAAAGAGCCTGTAGCTGGCGACGATAAGCCTGTACAGGTACAAGAAACGCCCTACGCATTTCCAGGAGCCGAAGGCTATGGTAAAAATGCTACTGGTGGTAGAGGTGGAAGAGTGATTAAAGTTACCAATTTGAATGACGCCGGTGCAGGAAGCTTAAGGGAGGCCATTACGGCTACTGGTGCCCGAATTATTGTGTTTGAAGTTTCCGGAAATATTGTGCTTAACAGCAAAATACAAATCAATAATGGCGATTTAACCATAGCTGGGCAAACTGCTCCAGGTGATGGAATTTGCATCCAAAACTATGAAATGAATGTGAACGCAAATAACGTCATCATCAGATATATGCGTTTCCGTATGGGCGATTTGACAAAGAATGAGCAAGATGCACTTTGGGGCCGATATAAAGAAAACATCGTGATCGATCACTGTTCAATGAGCTGGTCTATTGATGAATGTTCTTCATTTTACGCCAATAAGAACTTTACCATGCAATGGTGTATCCTATCAGAAAGCCTTAATAAATCTTTTCATGAGAAAGACGACCATGGTTACGGGGCTATTTGGGGTGGTTCAAGTGCCACTTTTCACCATAATTTATTGGCACACCACAACAGTCGTAACCCAAGGTTTGATGGTGGAAGCAGGGCAGGAACAGGCAAAAGCCCTTTCGGTATTGATAAAGTGGATTATCGCAACAATGTAATTTACAACTGGGGCGCAAACAGTAGCTATGGAGGAGAAAATGGCGAGTATAATATTGTTAACAATTATTATAAAGCTGGGCCAGGAACCTCATCCAGCAAACGAAACCGCATTTTAGAACTATACATGGAGCCTGATGTGGCCACTTACGGTTCTGGATATGGCAAATTTTATGTTACAGGTAACATGGTGACCAATAGTACTACAGTAACAGCCGATAATTGGAATGGCGGAGTAGATCGGAATTCGGGATTGAGTACGGCTAATTTTGCGCTAACCAAACAAGCCAATCCGTTTACGGCAGAACCAACCACCATACACACCGCTGAACAGGCTTACAATATGGTGTTGCTTTACGCTGGAGCAAGTTACAAACGTGACGCGGTGGATACAAGGGTAACCAACGAAGTGAAAAACGGAACGGTAACATACAATGGTTCTAAAACAGGCTTTAAAGGAATTATTGATTCGCAAACCGATGTAGGCGGGTGGCCAACCTTAAACCAAATTGCAGCGTTAAAAGATACCGATGGTGATGGAATGCCAGATGAATGGGAAATTGCCAATAAATTAGATCCAAATAAAGCCAATGCGAACGGTAGAGACTTAAGCTCCGCATATGATAACATTGAGGTGTATATCAATAGTTTGATCAAGGCCATTACCGAAGCACAATACAAATAGATTCTGAAACTTAAGATGAAGCAAACATTAGTAATTCTGTTAACAGCCCTTTCTTTAAATGTATTTGCCCAGAAGGAAATCTCGAAGGTTTGGGTATCTGATTTGAAAAATGGCACTTATCAAAACC
>NZ_JAELTX010001009.1 GCF_016429065.1 Pedobacter sp. ASV17 | reverse complement strand
TTCCTTCTGCCTTAATGTTTAAAAGCTAGAATGTTATTAAACGTCTAAGGTGGTTAAAAATAAAAAGTGAACCATCTAAGTTATCTTAGTTCATCTAAGCACGATCTCAAATCAAAAACCATTAAGTAATTAAGAACTAGGTAAATAAAAACTTAATGTTCCTTCATGCCTTAATGTTTAAAAGCTAGAATGTTATTAAACGTCTAAGGTTGTTAAAAATAAAAAGTGAACCATCTAAGTTATCTTAGTTCAT
>NZ_JAELTX010001008.1 GCF_016429065.1 Pedobacter sp. ASV17 | reverse complement strand
GATTATCGGCTAACAAAAATCTTACATTATAAGAAAAATCATTCCCGATTTTGTCGTTCCAGCCCATACTTAACTCGAAGCCCCTGGTAGATAAAGTTGCATTATTTACTCTGGGTGCCCCTACACCTGTCTCTTATACACATCTCCGAGCCCACGAGACGAATTACAAGATCGCGTATGCCGTCTTCTGCTTGAAAAAGGGGGGGGGGGGGGGGGGGGGGGGGGGGGGGGGGGGGGGGGGGGGGGGGGGGGG
>NZ_JAELTX010001007.1 GCF_016429065.1 Pedobacter sp. ASV17 | reverse complement strand
CCCCCCCCCCCCCCCCCCCCCCCCCCCCCCCCCCCCCCCCCCCCCCCCCCCCCCTTTTTCAAGCAGAAGACGGCATACGCGATCTTGTAATTCGTCTCGTGGGCTCGGAGATGTGTATAAGAGACAGCCAGTGGAGAGCTCCAGCATTGCATGATTGTTTAAGGGCCACCGTGTTTAACTGTGTCAAGCTACAAAAAGATCAAACGAGATTTGAAAAAGGACTTTCCTTGTTAAAACTGATGTTGGATCGCAAA